>JAUWMW010000065.1 GCA_030612965.1 bacterium | reverse complement strand
TTTCCAGGTGTTCCTGCTCCTGCTGAATCTTCTGCTGAAAGAGATCGGACTGGTGGAGGGAGATATCGGCCTGGTGGCCTCATCGCGAGCCGTCGGCATGTCGGTTATGGCAATCCCCGCCGGCATCCTGTTAAGCCGCGTCAGACTGAAACCGGTGTTGCTGGCCAGTTGTCTCCTGTTTGCGCTGTTCAGTTACTTCATAGCCAGCAGTCGACAACTGTACTTGCTGTTGGGGTTTTCAGTGCTGAGTGGCATGGCCTTTTCTTTTTATCGCGTGGCTGCCGGTCCGTTTTACATGCGCAACTCGACGCCGACCGAACGCACGTATTTGTTTTCGTTCTCATTCGGCACCAATCTGCTGGCCGGGATGATCGGGGCCGCCGGCGCCGGAAGGCTGGCGACCGTGATTGGTGAAAGAACGGGCGACCTGATTTACGGCTATCAGTTGACTCTCTACGTCGGTATCGGTGTGAGTCTGCTGGCATTGATCCCATTTCTCTTGATTCGATCGTCGCGTCCCTCGAAGGAGGAAGGCCGAATTAGTCTGAGTCGTGCTCAGTTTCGGAAGCGGGGACGGTTCTACGCCAAGGTGTTCGGCACAAACTTCATGATCGGCCTGGGCGCGGGGTTGATCATTCCATTCTTGAATCTGTACTTTCGCGATAGGTTTAATCTCGCGCCTGACACTATTGGTTTGTATTATTCCGTCGTGCATTTTTCAATGCTGGTGGGATCGCTGGCTGGCCCGGTGCTGGTCAAAAGATTCGGCTTAGTGCGCACGGTCGTGATCACCCAGATCATGTCGATACCGTTTATGGCGATGCTTTCATATACCTACTGGTTGCCACTGGCCTTTGGAGCCTTTGTTCTGCGCGGTGGCCTGATGAACCTCGGGGTGCCGCTGGTCACGAATCTTGGCATGGAGTTGGCTGATGAGAAAGAACACGGATTAGTCGGGGCGCTGTTGATGGTGGGTTGGACATCGTCGTGGATGCTGTCGACGGCGGTTGGAGGACATTTGATTGAACATTATGGCTACACCCTGACTATGAATATCACGATTGTCGTCTACTTGCTGTCGTCGGTGATGTTCTTTGTTCTCTTCCGACGCGCCGAAACCAGAAGCGAGACCGGTCGAGGGTGGCAGTATGCCAAAGAGGTGGCGGCATGACAGACATTCTCCACAAGATAGCCGCGGACAAACGACGTGAAATAGAGGTGCTCAAAGAACAATTGCCTCTCGGCAAGATCATGAGAGAGATACCTGACCGCACACCGTTCAGGTTTGCAAAGGCGTTGAGTGGTTCTTCCGCGGTCAGCATTATCGCCGAACTGAAGAAAGGTTCGCCGTCGCGTGGAGTAATTGCACCCGACTTTGATCCGGTCGTATTAGCTGATAAATATCTGAAAGGCGGCGCGGTGGCCTTGTCGATCCTGACCGAGAAGAACTTTTTCTTCGGTAGTTATGATTATGTCGCGCCGGCTGCCGAAGCCACTGCTCTGCCGATACTGTGCAAAGATTTCGTGGTCGACCCGTACCAATTGTATCACGCGCGCTATATTGGCGCCGATGCCGTGCTGTTGATTGTGCGTCTTCATGGCAGAGAGTCGCTGGTCGAGATGATCGCGTTGGCTGAGACCCTTGGTCTTGATTGCCTGGTTGAGGTGCATGATGAGAATGAAACTGAAATCGCGGTGGCGGCCGGTGCCTGTATAATCGGCGTGAACAATCGCAACCTCGCCGATTTCACCGTGGATCTCGCGACATCAGAAAGGCTGGCGGCATTGATTCCGGATGACGTTATCGCTGTATCGGAGTCAGGGATATTCGAACCTGCGGACATTGCGCGGCTGAAGCAGGTGGGATACACGCGGTTCTTGATCGGAGAAGCGCTGGTCAAAGCCTCCGATCCTGTTCTGTTGCTCAAAACTCTGAGGGCGACCTGATGACCTTTCGCATCAAAGTGTGCGGCATTACTCGTCCGGAAGACGCTGAGGCTGCTGCTGCTCTGGGGGCCGATCTGATCGGTATGATTTTCTATCGTCGTTCGCCGCGATACCTGCAACCGCATCAGGCCCATGCGATCATTGCCGGACTGCCGCAAGGGGTGGCGCGGGTTGGTGTCTTTGTCGATGAACCTGTCGGATCCCTGTTGAAACTTGCTCACGAATTGGAATTGGATTACATACAGATGCATGGCAATGAGGGTGACGATCAGATCAAAAAGGTGCGTGGGGAAGGGTTCGAAGTGATCAAAGCTTTTCGCATATTCGGTCCGGCGGACTGGGGACGACTGTATGCCAGTTGCGCCGATCTGGTTCTGGTCGACAATGCTACAGCGGAGTTACCGGGCGGCACCGGGCAGACTTTCGATTGGTCGATAGAACCTCCCCGACCAATACAAGACCTTGTTTTGTCCGGCGGGCTGACGGTCGACAATATAGAAGATGGGGTGGCACGGTTTCAGCCGGTGATTGTGGACATTAACTCCGGCGTGGAGACAGCCCCCGGCGTCAAGTCAAAAGTGAAAATGGAACAGTTTTTCAAAAAGTGTGACGGTATCAGAAATGCGCAGTAAGAAACCGGTGCAACCTGACAAGCGGGGTCGCTTTGGAGACTACGGCGGACGTTACGTGCCGGAAACGGTGATGTATGCTCTCGATCAACTGACGAGATGCTACCGGCATATCAAACATGATGCGGCCTTCAAGGCTAAGTTCAAAGAGCTTCTGTCCTCCTACGTCGGTCGGCCGACACCGCTGTATTATGCCGAGCGGTTGACGGCTCATTTGAACGGCCCGAGGATTCACTTCAAGCGCGAAGATCTGACTCATACCGGTGCGCACAAGATCAACAACACCGTCGGGCAGATTCTGTTGGCCCGTCACATGGGCAAGAAGCGCATAATCGCCGAAACCGGCGCCGGTCAGCATGGGTTAGCCACGGCCACCGTCTGTGCTCGGTTCGGTTTGGAGTGCGTGATCTACATGGGTGCTGTGGACATCGAACGCCAGGCGCCCAATGTCGATAAAATGCAACTTCTGGGAGCGCGGGTGGTACCGGTCGAGTCCGGCTCGAGAACGCTCAAGGACGCCACCAGCGAGGCGCTGCGCGACTGGGTGACCAACGTGCGAAGTACTTTCTACATTATCGGGTCAGTGGTGGGGCCGCATCCCTACCCGATGATCGTGCGTGATTTCCAGACGGTTATCGGTCGCGAGACCAAGCAGCAGTGTCGCCGTGTGCTGGGACGATTGCCGCACGCCGTGATTGCCTGCATCGGTGGTGGCTCGAACGCCATAGGTATCTGGGAGCCGTTTCTCAAAGAGCACAAGGTGAAGCTGATCGGCGTCGAAGCGGCCGGGTATGGTTTGAGTAGTGGTCGTCATGCCGCCACGCTCAAGCGTGGTCGCCCGGGGGTGTTGCATGGTTCGTACAGCTATCTGATCTACGATTCCGACGGCCAGATCGTACTGCCGCATTCGGTGTCGGCCGGGCTCGACTATCCCGGTGTCGGCCCGCAGCATTCGCATCTCAAGGATTCCGGTCGCGTGGTTTACCAGGCTGTCACCGATAAGCAGGCGATTGCGGCTTTCAAGCTGACTTCGCGTCTGGAAGGAATAATCCCGGCGCTGGAATCGGCACACGCTATTGCCTGGCTGGTCAAGAACGCCGGTGAATTCAAGAAGAACCATCAGGTCGTAATATGCCTCTCCGGGCGCGGGGACAAGGACATGGGGATCCTTGCCGACTGGGGGAGGATCGCACCATGAGCCGTATCGCCGATGTTGTCATGAAGCCTCGCGCGGGCAAACTGTTGGTCCCATTCTTCACGGCCGGATTCCCTGACATGAAGACAACAGTCGCTTTAGTGAAAGCGGCTGCCGATGCCGGAGCCGACATGGTGGAACTGGGCATGCCGTTTTCGGACCCGTTGGCGGATGGTCCGGAAATCCAGCATTCGTCGAAAGCAGCTTTGGACAATGGAACCGACTTGCGCGCGATACTAAAGGCGGTGGAGCAGTTACAACGCGAGGTTGATTTGCCGCTAATCCTGATGGGTTACTACAACCCGCTGCTGACTTACGGCGAAACGAGGTTTCTGAAGCGCGCCGCCTCAGTCGGGGTGGATGGGTTCATAATACCCGATCTGCCGGTGGAAGAAGCGGCCGGGTTCAAGACGGCAGTGGAGTCCAACCGGATGTCGGCCGTGTTCTTGGTAGCGCCGACCTCATCGCCGGACCGGGTCCGGCTGATCGACAAATACTCGACCGATTTCATCTACGCTGTCACGGTGACTGGGGTGACAGGAGCGGGGAGGACTTTCGGAACCGATACCGACCGTTACATGCGCCGTCTAAAGAAGCAGCTAACCAAGCCATTCGTTGCCGGGTTTGGGGTTTCTTCGGCGGAATCAGCCCGTCGGCTGACCCGTTACGCTGACGGCGTAGTAATAGGATCGGCCCTGGTCAAGATCATCAGGAATGCGGCCAACCGGCGCAGTTGCCTGAAGCACGTCTCCCGTTTTCTGGCAGAAGTACGCGGTGCCCTGTAGCGTGGCGTACGGCCTCGCGCGTCACGAGAATACAGGGGCAGACGAGGACGTCTGCCGCCCACATAAAATGGAATTCTCTGTGCCTACCTCCTGATAATACGTTTTGACTTTCGCATTGCAATCGAATATCTTGGCCGCTTACGGGAGGCGACGGGTTGGTCGCGGGCACTCCTGAGACCAAGGAATGTAGTTGCAATGAGTAAAGACCAGTTCAAACAGTTGTTCGCCGACAAAGCGGCCCAGGCCTTCAAGGCAACCTTCCCGGAGGCGTACGCCGCGACGGGGGAGAAGGAAGTCTTTGACGCCCGGTTCATTCTGGAGCATCTGGAAAAGCCGAAAGACCCCTCTATGGGCCGCTTCGCCTTCCCGGTTTTCCGGTACGCCAAGCTGCTGAGTGCGAAACCTCCCGATATCGCTGCCGGGGTGGTGGAAGAAACCAACCGATTACTTGGCGACGATGCCGACTGTACTGCCGCGGCCGTCAGTGGCTTTATCAATGTGAGCGTTGATCCCTCGGAGTTGGCGTCCCTAACGCTCGGCAATGTCCTGTCGCGCGAGTCCCATTACGGCGATTCCGACTTCGGGCAAAACCGCAAGTACCTGATTGAGTACTGTTCGGCCAACATTGCCAAACCGTACGGGGTGGGGCATCTTCGCTCGACCATCATCGGAAACTCGCTTCGAAGAGTGTACAAGAAACTCGGTTTTGAAGTCATCGGGATCAACTACCTGGGTGACTGGGGGACTCAGTTCGGCAAGATGATTGTCGCCTACCGAATGTGGGGTGAAAAGGTCAACCTCGAGAAAGATGCGGTCAAACAACTTCTGGAATTGTACGTTCGTTTTCACGACGAGGCCAAGAAAGACCCCACGCTGGATGAAGAGGCGCGGCAGGCTTTCAAGCAGCTTGAGGACGGTGAGTCGGAGGCGGTTCAACTGTGGGAGCGATTGAAGACGATCTCGCTGGCCGAGCTTGATCGCATCCATAATATGCTGGGTGTCGAATTCGATATCATCACCGGCGAGTCGTCTGTAAATGACAAGATGGAGCCTCTTGTCGAGCGGTTACAGAAGGCCGGCCTGACGGAAATATCCAGGGGTGCGTTGGTGGTTCCGCTTGATGACCCGAATCTGCCGCCCTGTATGCTGAAAAAGGGTGACGGCGCCACACTCTACGCTACGCGCGATCTGGCCGGTCTGGTGTACCGTTGGCAGACCTATCACTTTTATGAGTCGCTATATGTTGTGGGCACAGCACAGTCGGATTACTTCAAGCAGATTTTCAAGGTCGTATCAATGTTGGAAGAAGCGGAGAACGTCCCCGAGACCGACCGCATGACCGGACGAGCAAAGCATATCGATTTTGGATGGGTTCTTTTTGAAGGGGAGACAATGGCGATGCGGACCGGAAAGGTTATCTTTCTGGAGGACGTGATTGATCGCGCCGTGGCGCTGGCGCGCGAGAAGATTCTTGAGAAAAACCCATCGCTTGACGCGATCGATGCCACCGCTCACAAGATTGGTGTCGGTGCGGTGATCTTCTCGCAGTTCTCGGTGCGACGCCACAAGGCCGTCAATTTCGATTGGGATGAGGTGCTGAGTTTCGAGGGGGAGACCGGCCCATACTTGCAGTATACCCATGCGCGGCTCTGTTCTCTCCTCAGACACTACGGCCAGGACATAACGTCAAAGATCGACGCCGCCCTTTTGGATAACGTGGAAGAACGCCGCGTCGTCGAGTTGCTGGCCGACTTCCCGGAGATAATCGAGGACGCCGCGCGCACGTACGACCCGCACGTGATCGCCGCCTATCTGTTGCGCCTGGCTGCGGCGT
This sequence comes from bacterium, assembly GCA_030612965.1. GTDB lineage: Bacteria > Zixibacteria > MSB-5A5 > GN15 > FEB-12 > JAJRTA01. The sequence goes on along the minus strand of JAUWMW010000065.1, from coordinate 3,660 downwards.
TAAACAAGTTCTACCAGCGCAAGGATGAGAAGGGCCGGATCGATAAGATTATTTCAGACAACCAGGCGCTTTCCGCCGTGCGCATGGCGTTGGTGAAGTCGGTGCAGACGGTGTTGTGCGAGGGTCTGTATTTACTGGGGATGGAAGCTCCGGAGGAAATGTGACGCTGGTGGGACACCGGTTTCCCGCCGGGCGTGAAGACCCGCCGGGCACAAGAACAAGATTGTGCCAATGTAGTCTTGGAACGGAATACGAGTGCTTTCGAGAAAGTGCACTTATGTGTCAGGAGTCATAGATGTTGGTTGTAATGGACAAGAATGCCACCCGTGAGATGGTGGAAAAGATATGTCATGAGATCGAGAAAGCGGGACTGAAGGCGCACCCGATGCCCGGCGCTTTGCGCACAGCCATCGGCGTAACAGGTAACAAACAGCAAATCGACGCTGACCATATCCTGGCTCTCGGGGGCGTCAAAGAGATAATCCATGTTACCAAGCCGTTCAAGCTGGTCAGTCGCGAGTTTTACCCCGAGGACTCAGTAATCGATGTCAACGGTATTGCGGTCGGCGGCAAGAATCTGGTCACTATGGCGGGACCATGCGCCGTTGAGAGCCGCGAGCAGTGCATGATTATCGCCGAGCGTGTGGCCAGGTCCGGAGCGCGAATCTTTCGTGGCGGCGCTTACAAGCCCCGCACCTCACCGTACAGTTTTCAGGGACTGGAGGAAGAAGGTCTCAAGATTTTGGCCGAAGTACGTGAGAAGTTCGGCCTGGCGATCGTCACTGAAGCAATCGACACGGAGGTGCTGGACCTGGTCTCGGAGTACGCCGATATCATCCAAATCGGCGCGCGCAACATGCAGAACTACTCATTGTTGAAAAAGGCCGGCCGTCAGCAAAAGCCAGTGTTACTTAAACGTGGGATGGCGGCCACGCTGGAAGAGTTTCTGATGGCAGCCGAGTACGTTATGAACGAGGGGAATCACAATATCATCCTGTGTGAACGTGGTGTACGCACCTTCGCCGACCATACTCGCAACACCCTCGATCTATCGTCGGTGCCGTATGTCAAACGGACCAGCCATTTGCCGATTATCGTCGACCCCAGTCATGGCACCGGTATAGTGCACAAGGTGTTGCCGCTGTCTCGGGCCGCCATCGCCGTCGGCGCCGACGGACTGCTGGTCGAGGTTCATCACGACCCGGCTAACGCGCTGTCTGACGGACCCCAGTCATTGACACCGGACAACTTTGACGGACTAATGAAGGAGATACGAGCCATTGGTTCGGTGTTAGGCAGGACCTGCGAATGAAACGGATTCTGAAGCCGGCCCGCAAAATCGGCGGGACCATCCGACTTCCCGGAGACAAATCGATAGCCCATCGCGCCGCTTTGTTCTCCATACTCTCCAGGGGTCCGATTACAATACGCAATTTTCCGGGTAGCGCCGATTGTCAGAGATCACTCAAGGCAGCCGAGACGTTAGGTGTTCAGGTCGAACATGGTGACAATGAATTGCTGCTCACCCCCCCGGAACAATTGAATGTCGATGCTGCTACGATTATCGATTGCGGCAATTCCGGCACGACGGCCCGATTGTTGACGGGTATCCTTGCTGGTTCCTCGGTTGAAGTCACTCTTGCCGGCGACGAATCGCTGAGTAAGCGTCCGATGAAGCGTGTCATCGACCCGCTTGAGAGCATGGGGGCGGAGATATTCGCCGACAATAACTGCTTGCCGCTGCGAATCCGGGGCCGACAGTTGTCATCGCTCGAATACCGTCTCCCGGTCGCATCGGCCCAGGTCAAGTCGGCCCTGCTGTTGGCCGGGTTGGCATCCTCATGTTCCGTGGTAATTCGCGAAGATATTATCACGCGTGATCACACTGAAATCATGTTGCGGCAACTGGGCGAGGGTCTCACCGTGAGGAACATCAGGGCGGTGGCCGTGACCGATCCTAACGACCCGCGAAAGCGGCGTATGGAACGTTCGGAACCGTTCAAACGTGAGATCACCCTTGATCGCAAGGCGACCGTCAACGGCGGCCTGGTCGACATTCCCGGAGATATCTCAACGGCCGTTTTTTTCTGGGGCGCGGCGGCGATTTCCGGTCGTTCTCTTACAACGGAAAACGTTGGCCTGAATCCCACCCGCACGGCCATGCTCGACCATCTCAAGGCGATCGGCTGCAGCGTGCAGATTGAGAACCGCGCCGTAGTGTCCGGAGAACCACGCGCTGACGTCACTGTCACCGGCGCCCCGCTGAAACCGCGCAAGATATCCGGGGATACTACTGTCGGGTTGATCGATGAGATTCCGATGGCGGCCGTGATGGCTGCCTTCGCGTCGGGCACGACCATCATCCGTGACGCCTCCGAACTGCGTGTGAAGGAGTCCGACCGCCTGGTGGCCATCTCCGAGAATTTGAACAAGATGGGTATCAAGTGCGGTCTGTTGGAGGACGGCTTGGCCATTGAGGGTGGCAAGGAACTCAACGGAACCGACTTCGACAGCTTCGGCGATCACAGAATAGCCATGGCCTTCTCAATTGCGGGTTTGTTTCTGTACGGCCTCTCGTCTATCGATGATGATGAAGTGGTGGCGGTCAGTTGCCCCAACTTCTACGAGTTGCTTGATCAGATAAGAGTATGACCGATCAATATCATTTTGGACTTGTGGGCCACAACGTGGCCTATTCAAAATCCTCAGAGATTTTCCAGGCCATTTTCGATTACCTCAAAATAGCCGGGCGCTTCGAACTGTTCGACATTCGGCCTGAGCGGTTCGCCGATGACTTCCAAAAACTTGCCTCGTCCGGAGTGCAGGGTCTTTCGGTAACAATACCGTACAAGAAAGAGGTGATCCCATACTTGAATGACTTGGATCCGGTAGCCCAGGCTCTTCAGGCCGTGAATTCGATCCATCTCAATGGTGACCGTCAGTGCGGATTCAACACCGACTGTTACGGATTCTCTCTGGCACTGCGGTCTCACCATGAACCTTTGAAGAAAGGCTCCGCCCTGATTCTGGGTTGTGGCGGCGGCGCCCGGGCCGTTGTGTATGCTCTGTACACGGACTACGAGATCAAGAGTTGCACCGTAGTGGGCCGTGACAGCGAGCGGCTGCGTTCATTCAAACAATCGCTGTCCGGGCAACTGCCGAATATCGAAATCAACACGCGCCGGATCGGGACTGGTAAGCCGCCAGGGCGTGACACCTGGGACATAGTTGTAAACTGTACACCGCTTGGCGGCTTCAACCATCCTGATGAGTCACCTCTTCCGGCCTGGTTGGATTGGTCGGCCATGCGCATCTACTATGACCTGAGTTACAACCCGGACAACAAGCTGGTGGCGGCAGCGCAGGAGGCGGAAGTTGTCGCCATCGACGGCTCGGCCATGCTGGTGGGACAGGCATTACGATCTTTCTATCTTTGGACCGGTACTAAGCTGCCTTTTGAGCCGATTTACAAGGATGTTTTCGGCGTTGAGCCGTTCAGGAGATGACACCGAGAGGATAGGTTACAGATTGTGGCAAAGTCGACGACTGTATTTCTGATCGGATTTTCGGGCTGCGGCAAGTCGACTATCGGGCCGCAACTCGCCCGGAGGCTCAAGGCGCGCTTTTACGACACCGATGCAATGATTGAGCAACAGACGG
>JAUWMW010000049.1 GCA_030612965.1 bacterium | reverse complement strand
CCGTAACCCGTTGTCGCACAAGGCGACATTCTTGTCCCGCCAACTGCGAAACCGGTTGACAAGAACCAAATAAGGACTATATTAACGGCTTGCTTTCGGCGACTGTGAATGAATTCACAATCACCCTGGCGCCTGAGTTGGTGCGTCTGAAACGAAAAAAAACGGAGCCTATGGAGTACAATATGAGCAGTCCCAAACTCTACAAGAATTTTATCAACGGTGAGTGGGTTGAATCCTCGTCGGGCAACACCTCTGAGAACCGCAACCCTGCCAATACCGACGAAGTGCTGGGTATCTTTCAAAAATCGAATGCTGATGACGTCGCGGCGGCGATTGACGCCGCCACCGAAGCATACAAAAAGTGGCGACTGGTCCCGGCTCCCAAGCGTGGCGAGATCCTGTACAAGGTCGCACAACGCATGCTTGACCAAAAAGAACCTTTCTCGCAGCAGATGACGCAGGAGATGGGCAAGGTCATCAAAGAGACGCGCGGTGACACCCAGGAAGCTATCGACATGACGTTCTACATGGCTGGTGAGGGACGCCGCCTCTTCGGTATGACCACGCCTTCGGAGATGGAAAACAAATTCAACATGACAGTGCGCCAACCGCTGGGTGTTTGTTCGTTTATCACGCCGTGGAATTTCCCGATGGCGATCCCGTCATGGAAAATGATGCCGGCGTTGATCTGCGGTAACACGGTGGTAATCAAACCGGCCACAGATACCCCTCTGTCGGTGGCCAATCTGATTCAGGCTTGCCACGATGAAGGCATCCCGCCGGGCGTGGTCAACATGGTCACCGGGTCCGGTTCGGCTCTGGGCGCACCGATTATCAAGAACCCGAACGTGCGCGTTGTTTCGTTCACGGGGTCGACCGAGGTGGGCCGCAAAGTTTCCGAGGCCTGCGCTACCGATTTCAAACACTGTTGTCTGGAGATGGGTGGCAAGAACGTTCAGATCGTCATGGACGACGCCAAGCTCGAGTTGGCTGTCGACGGCGCCCTGTGGGGTGCGTTCGGCACCACCGGGCAGCGTTGCACGGCTACCAGCAGGATCGCTTGTCACAAGGATGTGGTCGAGAAGTTCACATCCATGATCGTGGAACGCGCCAGAAAACTGAAAGTGGGCAACGGCCTGGATGAATCGGTCGAAATGGGTCCGGCAATCTCCCAGGCTCAGCTTGACACGGTGTTGGGTTACATTGACATCGGCAAGAAAGATGGAGCCAAACTCCTCACCGGCGGCGAACGGCTGACCGGCGGCGACTACGACAAAGGGTTCTTCCTCCAGCCGACCGTTTTCGGCGAGGTCACTCAGTCGATGCGTATCTGGAAAGAGGAGATTTTCGGACCGGTGTTGGGTATAGCTGTTTGTGGTTCACTGGATGAAGCTATCGCCATGGCCAACGACACTCCGTATGGTCTTTCGGCGTCCATCTTCACGCAGGATGTGAACAACGCCTACACCGCCATGCGCGATGTCTACACCGGCATCTTCTATGTCAACGCTCCGACGATCGGCGCCGAGACACATCTGCCGTTCGGCGGCACCAAGGAAACCGGTAACGGCCATCGCGAGGCGGCCACCGCCTGCCTCGATGTTTTCAGCGAGTGGAAGTCGATCTATGTCGATTTCTCCGGCAGCTTGCAGCGAGCACAGATCGACAACCAGTAGATGAAGGTGAGTTTCAGGTGACGAACGCTCTTAGAAGTCATGATTGCGCATTTTGTTGAAGAGTCAAACCCCCATTAGTCTGGCTGCGGGACGATGTTCGGCAGCGATAGTAATTCTGAATGCAAACGACTCACAAGAACTGAATGGAGTTTGACATGGCTAAAGCCAGGAAAATAATCGTCATGGGCGCCGCCGGGCGCGATTTCCATAATTTCAATTGTCTGTATCGTGACAACAAGAGCATCGAAGTAGTGGCCTTCACCGCCACGCAGATCCCTGATATCGAAGGACGTCGCTACCCAGCGTCATTAGCGGGCAAGCTTTACCCGAAAGGTATTCCGATCCACGATGAGTCGGAGCTTATGGAGCTCATCAAGAAACACGACGTGGAAGAAGTCGTCTTTGCATATTCCGACGTTCCTTACCAGTACGTAATGGAGCGTGCGGCGTATGTTATGTCAGCCGGCGTGCGCTTCGCCTTCGAGGGCAGCAGCCCGACCATGGTGAAGTCCACGAAACCGGTGGTGTCAGTGTGTGCCATCAGGACCGGTTGTGGCAAGTCTCAGACCACTCGCAGGGTGGCGGAAATCCTGCAGTCTCTGGGCAAGAAAGTGGTGGCGATCCGTCATCCCATGCCGTACGGCGATCTAGCTAAGCAGGCTTGCCAGCGCTTCGCCAAGTTGAGCGACCTTGACAAGCACAAGTGTACTATCGAAGAGCGTGAAGAGTACGAACCGCACATCATGAGCGGTGTCATCGTCTACGCCGGTGTCGATTACGAGATGATCGTCCGTGAGGCCGAAAAGGAAGCGGACATTATTCTCTGGGATGGCGGCAATAACGATATGTCGTTCTACGCCGCTGATCTGCTGATTACCGTGGTGGACCCGCATCGTCCCGGTCACGAATTGAGCTACTACCCCGGCCAGAACAATTTACTGATGGCCGATGTAGTCGTGATCAACAAGATTGATTCAGCTGACCCGGAAGGGGTTGCCGAGGTGCGTCGCAATATCGCGGCTTACAATCCGAACGCGGTGGTGATTGATGCCGCCTCACCTTTGGGTGTGGACAAGCCGGAGTTGATTCGCGGCAAGAAGGTTCTGGTGGTCGAGGACGGTCCCACCCTCACGCACGGAGAAATGGCCTACGGGGCCGGTGTGGTGGCTGCCGAGAAGTACGGCGCAGCCGAATTGGTCGACCCGCGACCGTTTACCGTGAAGTCAATCACGAAGACGTTTGAGAAGTATCCTGATATCGGCACCTTACTGCCGGCTATGGGGTACGGCGATCAACAGGTGAAGGACCTGGAGACTACTATCAACCGCACTAAGTGCGACGCCGTAGTGGTTGCCACTCCTATCGACCTCACGCGGTTGATCAAGATCAAGAAGCCGACGGCGCGCGTCACCTACAGTCTACAGGAGATCGGATCGCCGAACCTCGGCGATGTCCTGGAGACCTTTGTTGACGGACAAGCGAAGAAGAAAGGCTCTAAGAAGAGCTCTAAGAAAGCGAAGTGAACCAGCGAGCGGGTCGGCAAGAGTCGGCCCGCTCTGCTTCCTACGGTCCAACCGCACCGGAAGAAACGGAGAATGACCGGCCACAAGACAGCAGTGATTGCCCTCGGCGGTAACGCCATTACGCAGCCCGATATCGAGGATACAATCGCCAACCAGTTTGCCAACACGCGTACCTCGCTGGACGGCGTCGTGCAACTGGCCCGCGAGGGTTATAATCTGGTGATGAGTCATGGCAACGGTCCCCAGGTGGGCAATGCCATCCTCCGTGTCGAACTGGCGCGTGACAAGGCTCCCATCCTGCCGCTTGGCGTCTGCGTGGCCGACACCGAAGGCGGCATGGGCTACATGATGGAGCAGTCGCTGCGGAACCGACTGCGCGCTGAAGGAATTCACCGACCGGTGGTGACTATCATCACGCAAATGTTAGTCGATCCTAATGACCCCGCCATCGACAACCCTACCAAATACATTGGGCAGTTTTACACCGAAGACGAGGCTCAGAGGTTCACCACTGCTCGGGGCTGGCGGATGAAAGAGGACGGTGACCGCGGCTGGCGAAGGGTCGTACCGTCACCCATGCCGTACCATACTATCGAGGCTGATACCATCAAGGCCCTGGTGTCAGCCGGCACCATAGTAATTGCCGGTGGGGGCGGGGGAATACCGGTCTACATTGACAAAAATGGCGATTACGAGGGTATTGACGCCGTCATTGACAAGGACCTCGCTTCAGCGGTGATTGGCGCCGAGATTGGCGCTGAGATTCTGTCGATCCTCACCGACGTTGACCGGGTGGCTATCAACTTCGGTCAACCCGATCAGAAAGATTTGGGGCGTGTGACGCTTTCAGAGATCAAGAAGTATCATGCCGAGGGTCATTTTCCGCCCGGCTCGATGGGACCGAAAATAGATGCCGCCATCAAGTTTCTCGAAGACGGCGGCGAGATGGTGATCATAACTTCGCTTAACAACGCCGGCAAAGCCGTCCATGGTGAAGCCGGAACCAGAATAGTGCCGGATTGAGCCATGAACCAACTGTCGGACGAGACCATCCAAGCGATACTTGAGAAAGGACGCATCTACGAAGTAGGCGGCGCCGTACGCGATCGCATCCTGCTCGGTACTGTGGCCACCAAGGATTGCGACTATCTCGTCACCGGCATTGAATATGACGAACTCAGTCGGCTACTCAGTCGTCGCGGCCGGGTCGATCTGGTTGGAAAAAGTTTCGGCGTTATCAAGTATACTCAGTTCCACGATGGTCAGGGACGAACGTTTGACCTTACTCTGCCGCGAAGCGAGCACTCTACGGGCTGGGGGCACAAAGAGTTTGAGGTGTCGTTCGATCCGTCGCTGTCGGTCGAGGATGACCTTCATCGGCGCGACTTCACCGTCAACGCCATGGCCATGGCGCTGGACAACAACGAATTGATCGACCCTCTGGGTGGACGTGTTGATCTGGAGAAGCGGCAGTTGCGCATGGTCTACCCGAGTTCGTTCAAGGATGATCCGCTGCGCATGTTGCGCGCTGTCCAGTTTGCAGCGCGGTTTGAGTTTATGATTGAACCGGAAACATTTCGATCCATCCGTAAAAACGCCGCATTGATAGATACCGTTTCCGCCGAACGAGTCGCCGAGGAACTCAACAAACTTCTGACGCTGGCTGAACATCCTTCCAACGGCTTCCGTCTGATGGAAAGCCTGGGGCTGTTGAAAATCATTCTGCCGGAGTTGCAGGCCGGAGTCGGAATCGAACAACCGGGCGGTTACCACAAGTACGACGTCTTTGAGCACTCGATGCATACAATCGACGCTTGCGCACCGCGCCTGCGTCTTAGAATGGCTGCCCTGTTTCACGACGTGTGCAAACCCCAGACACGACGATTGGTGGACGATGGCGCCACTTTCTACGGGCACGAGAGCTTGGGCGCCAGAACCACCGGCGAAGTGCTGCAGCGTCTGCGGTACTCCAACGACTTCATCCAGCAGGTCACCACGCTGATCGAGCGTCACATGTTCACCACCGATGTCACACCCAAAGGGCTGCGTCGGCTGTTGCGGCGGATCGGCACTGATTTGATTTTCGACTTGCTCGACTTACGTCGGGCTGACGTCGTGGCGCAGGGCATGGGCGGCACCACCGAAGATGTCGACCAGTTCGAGGCCGATATCCGCGAGGAGCTTTCGCGCAAACCACCCCTGGGCGTCGGCGATCTGGCGCTTGATGGCACCGACATCATGCGCCTGTTCAAACTCGAACCCGGACCAACCGTGGGAATGGTCCTGAGCCATCTGTTAGAAAAAGTGCTGGACGATCCTTCTGTCAACGATTCCGAGCAGTTGGAGATTCTCGCAGGAACCTACTTCGAAGACAAAGATATATTGTCCGATAAAAGCAGTTTCAAGGAACGCGACCTATGAAAATTCATGAGTATCAAGCCAAAGAGGTATTCGCCGAGGCCGGTATTCCGGTACCAGCCGGCAAGGTGGCTGCCAATCCCATCGAAGCATTCGAAATCGCAGAGGAAATCAACCGACCGGTGATGGTCAAGGCGCAGGTGCACGTGGGCGGGCGCGGCAAGGCGGGCGGTATCAAGTACGCCGAAAACGCCGAATCCGCCAAGATTCTTGCCCAGAGTATCATCGGCATGGATATCAAAGGTCTCACTGTCCAGAAGGCTCTCATTACCGAGGCGGAAGACATTATCAGCGAATCCTACGTCGGTATCATTCTCGATCGCGTGACCAAACGCCCGGTCATCATGGTGTCGCCGGCCGGTGGTATAGACATTGAGGAGGTAGCTCAGAAGACTCCGGAGAAGATTTTCAAACTAGCCGTCGATCCTGTTGTCGGTTTGAAATCATACCAGGCCCGCAATCTCGCTTTCAAGCTGTTTCGCGATATCAATCAGGTGCGAGCAACGACTAATATCCTCATGCAGCTCTATGATGCCTTCTGGAAAGTTGACGCCTCGCTTGTTGAGATAAATCCCCTCATTTGCAATACAGACGCCAAAGTGATCGCATTGGATGCCAAGGTCAACATCGACGACAACGGCCTCTACCGTCAAAAGAACATCGCAGCCATGCGTGACCTCGACGCCGAGATAACGGAAGAAGTTCAGGCGCGCGAGGCCGACCTATCTTACGTGAAGCTCGACGGCAACATCGGCTGCATGGTCAACGGCGCCGGGCTGGCTATGGCGACAATGGACCTGGTCAAGCGTTACGGCGGCGGGCCGGCCAATTTCCTCGATATCGGCGGCTCTTCCAATCCCGAGAAAGTGGTCGCCGCTATGCGGATCATTCTGTCGGATCCCAATGTGCGCGCCATTCTGATAAATATCTTCGGCGGCATCACGCGCTGTGATGACGTAGCTACCGGAATCGTGGCTGCCTTCAAGGAACTCAACCCGAGCATACCGGTGGTCGTGCGTCTTACCGGCACCAACGAGGAAGCGGCCCAGAAGATTCTCCGGTCGGTCAATCTGCCGTCGGCCGACACTCTTGACAACGTGGTCAAGAAGGCCATAGAACTGGCTGGACTCTAATAAAACGGAACTCTGAGAGGACCTTAGATATGTCGATATTCATTAGTAAGAAAACGAAACTGATTGTTCAGGGGATCACCGGACGAGACGGTTCCTTTCACGCTGAACAGATGAAGAAGTACGGCACTAAAGTGGTCGGTGGCGTCACACCCGGCAAGGGTGGCAGCAAAGTGGCCGGTATTCCTGTTTTCGATACGGTCGAGGAAGCGGTGGCCAAAACGAAAGCCAACACTTCCGTGATCTATGTGCCGCCTCCATTTGCCGTCGACGCCATATTCGAGGCGGTCAGCGCCGGTATCAAGACAGTTATCTGTATTACTGAAGGCGTACCCGCTAACGACATGATGAAGGTCTATCCCTTCGTCAAGGAGCACGGCGCGCGCTTGATCGGTCCCAACTGCCCCGGTCTGATTTCTGTGGGACAATCCAAGGTCGGCATCATGCCGTCGACCATCGTCAAGAAAGGCGGCGTGGGTGTCGTCTCTCGCTCCGGCACTCTGACCTACGAAGCGATTTGGGCTTTGACAGAAGCGGGCATGGGGCAATCAACCTGCATCGGTATCGGCGGTGACCAGGTGATCGGCACCAACTTCATCGATTGTCTGGAAGCGTTCCAGGCCGATCCGGCAACCAAGGCGATCGTGATGATCGGTGAGATCGGTGGCTCCGACGAGGAAGATGCGGCCAAATATATCAAGAAGTATGTGACCAAACCGGTGGTGGCGTTCATCGCCGGTCAGACCGCTCCTCCCGGCAAGCGGATGGGTCACGCGGGCGCCATCATCGCCGGCGGCAGCGGCACAGCCGAAGACAAGATCGTTGCGCTCAACAAGGTCGGTGTTCCGGTCGCAGGTTCTCCCACCGAGCTCCCTGCAGCGCTGAAAGAGTTGATGAAAGGCGCTAAGAGACCTGCACCGAAGAAAGCAACACTGAAGAAAGCAGCAACCAAGAAGACTAAGGCGAAGAAAGCGACGGTGAAAAAGGTCGCAGCCAAGAAGCTCGCACCGAAGAAACAGCGCGGCCTCAAGAAAGCTGCTTCTCCCAAGCGAACGAAAAAAGCAAAGAAATAGCCAGGCGATGGCGTTCCAATAGTATGCAATCTGAGTTGTCGAGGAAAATCCATGACTGAGTCACAAGCGGCCAAGCCCGCCACTAAGAAAAAAGGTAAGAGCAAGTACGATTATTCCAATGGCCCGCCTCCTTTGGAAATTAACTTGACCTGGTGCAAAGCTTGTAACATCTGTATTGCCCTCTGTCCCACCCAGGTGTTCGAGCCGGATTCCGACGGCAAACCGGCCATAGCGCGCGCAGAAGATTGCACTCAGTGCACTATCTGCTGGACGCACTGTCCCGATTTCGCCATAACATCGAACTACAAGTAGATAGGTGAGATAAACATGGTTGATACACAGAGGACTCTTCTGTTGGGTAACCTGGCCGCTGTGGAAGGCGCTATCTACGCCGGGATGCGGTTCTATGCCGGGTATCCTATCACGCCGTCGACTGAAGTGGCTGAAGGCTGCTCGCGGGAGCTGCCGAAAATCGGCGGTCGCTTCATCCAAATGGAGGATGAGATAGCTTCCATCGGCGCCGTCGTCGGGGCTTCGGTCTCCGGCATGAAGGCTATGACAGCGACCTCGGGCCCGGGTTTTTCCCTGATGCAGGAGAATATCGGTTACGCCTACATCACAGAAACCCCGTGCGTGGTGATCAATGTACAGCGCGGCGGACCATCGACCGGACTGCCGACCAAGGTCAGTCAGTCCGACACTATGCAGGCCCGCTGGGGGCCCCACGGTGATTACACTGCGATTGTCGTCGCTCCCTCCACCGTCGGTGATACCGTTACCGAGACTATCCGCGCCTTCAACCTCTCGGAACGATTCCGAACACCGGTGGTGGTCTTAATGGATGAAATAATCGGTCACCAGCGTGAGTTGATCTCACTGCCCAAACCGGGGGAGCATCAGGTCATTAACCGCGTCAAGGCGACGGTGCCGCCGGAAGAATTCCAACCGTTCCGGTTAACGGCCAACGGGGTGTCACCCATGGCTGCTTACGGCGAAGGCTATCGTACTATCTCCACCGGTTTGACCCACGACCCCATGGGTTTCACCACTAACAAGCCAGAGGAGATCAAGGTCAAGCTGGACAAACTGCGCAACAAGATCATGGACTTCCGCAGTGAGATAACCAAACTGCGAGTCGAGATGATGGACGACGCTGAAATCGCTTTCGTGTCGTACGGCTCGGTCTCGCGAGCGGTGCTGCTGGCGGTGGCGCTGGCTCGTTCGGCCGGAGTGAAAGTGGGTTTGGTTCAACTGTATACGGTTTGGCCGTTCCCGGACAACAAACTGCGCGACTACTGTCAGAAGTGCCAAAAGATAATTGTCCCGGAACTGAACATGGGACAGATTGTGCATGAGATCAGGCGCGTCATGCCACCCGATACTGAAATTCATTCTCTGCAACGATACGACGGTGAGATCCTGACTCCGATGCAGATACTGGAGAAGCTCGAGGAGGTTATGTAATGGCTACCGTCGAAAAAACCAAGAGTGTTGAAAAGCAGAAATCGGATGCAGTCCTAAACTACTTCCGGCCCAGGAAGAAGCTTCCCTCGGTTTGGTGCGCCGGGTGTGGTAACGGTATTGTCATGAGCGCTCTCATTCGCGCCATCGACAAACTGGGCTATTCCAAGGACGAGGTGGCGATGGTCTCAGGAATCGGCTGCACTAGTCGCATGCCTATCTACCTCGATTTCAGCGCCCTCCACACTACTCATGGACGCGCCCTCGCCTTCGCTACCGGTATCAAGTTCGCCAAACCGCATATGAAGGTGATCGTAATCACCGGTGACGGCGACTGCTTGGCTATCGGCGGCAATCATTTCATCCATGCCTGCCGTCGTAACATCGATATCACTGCGATCCTGATCAATAACTACATTTACGGCATGACCGGAGGACAGGGATCGCCGACGACACCCTCGGGGGCCATCTCAACCACAACCCCCTATGGCAACGTCGAGAAGCACTTCGATCCATGCAAGTTGGCACAGGCAGCGGGAGCCTCGTTTGTGGCTCGCGGTACCGTTTACCACACACCACAACTGGAGAAGGCCATCACCAATGCGCTTGATCACAACGGCTTCAGTCTGGTGGAAGTGATTTCCAATTGCCATACCTACTATGGGCGTCTCAACCGTCGCGGCGATGCTGTTTCGATGCTTAACGCGTTTAAGGAAAACTCAGTCACCACCGCCAAGGCCAAGAAATTGAGCCCCGAAGAGATGGAAGGCAAGTTCGTCATCGGGACCTTGCACGAGGACGATAGAACAGAGTTCTGCGATGAATACCAGAAACTTGTCGACGCCCACATGGGGGAGAAGTAATCATGGAACACAAACTGCTTGATAAGATTGAAATTCCTCACGATCGGTTTGAGATTCGGCTGTCCGGGTCCGGCGGTCAGGGGATGATTCTGGGCTCGGTTATTCTGGCCGAAGCGATCGGTGTCGACTATTCAAAGAACGTCGTCCAGACGCAGTCCTACGGTCCGGAAGCGCGCGGCGGCGCATCTAAGGCGGATGTCGTTGTTTCAACCAACGAGATCTACTACCCCAAAGCGATGCAACTTGATATGCTCCTCTGCATGACCCAGGAGTCGATGGACAGGTACTACGCTGATTTGCACAAAGACGGCGTGTTGATCGTCGATAGCGGACTGGTTAAGAACATCCCCACCGAAAACTACTATGCTCTTCCGTTTACCAAGATTGCCCGTGAAGAGGCTGGGCACGTTATGGTGGCGAATGTAGTCGCGCTCGGCGCCATCGCCGCATTCACGGGGATCGTTTCCAAAGAGGACTTGATTGATGCTGTCCTCAAACGCGCCCCTCGTGGTACCGAAGAGAAGAACCGAACCGCTGTCGAGATCGGATACGCTGAAGCGCTGAAAGTAAAGAAGGACCCGACTCGTCGAGCGGAAGATTGAACCGAATGAGTCGGACCCTGCTCATAATTAAGCCGGACGCGACGCAGCGGAGCCTCATTGGCCATGTTGTTTCTCGTCTGGAGAAGGCCGGTTTCAAACCGGTTGAAATGCGGATGCTCAAACTGGCCAGGGAGCAGGCTCGACAGTTCTATGCCGTTCACGAAGGTAAACCATTCCTGGATAACCTGGTTGAGTTCATGAGTTCGGGGTTGGTAGTGCCGATGGTTCTTGAAAAAGAGAACGCGGTCGATGACCTGCGCACGCTGATCGGCGCTACTGATCCGGCCAAGGCCGCCTGCGGGACGATTCGGCAGGAGATCGCTGTCGATGTTCAGCGCAACTCGGTGCACGCGTCTGATTCGGACGAAAACGCCGCCAAGGAGATCGCATTCTTCTTCGAGGATTGAGACGTAGAGCAGGATTCCTGTGATCCTGCCACCGTGAAGGCGTCTTGAGTATGCATCCCATACAGTTTTGTAGGGCAGGATCCTTGCGATCCTGCCGATTTGAGTTGGCTCCCTATGTTGGTCGATACAGATGACAGTTGAACTCTACTATTCCGGTAAACAAATCCCCATCGATATTCCCGATGGCGTTGAGGTCGACGAATTCGCTCCGGTTCGGGTCGACAAACCGCTGACGTTTGAGCAGTTCAGGACCGAATTTCAAGACTCCGGTGGAGGCAAGTTTCTGGGCGAGAAACTGCCACTGTTGGTGGTCAATGACGCCTACCGCAAAACGCCTACCGTCACGATCCTGAGGTGGCTGGAGCGCATCGACCGTCGGCTGCTCGACGAGGCGCCATATATCGTCGCTACCGGCACCCAC
>JAUWMW010000087.1 GCA_030612965.1 bacterium | reverse complement strand
CAGGTCGGCAATGTCTATCTCCAGGTCGCCGTTGACATCACCTCTCACACCACCCGTAACTTCGAGCGTTCCCTCGATCACCGCCGGAGCGTATACGAGAAACTCAGATGTGACCTCCAGCATCTCTAGCGATGAGGTGGTATCAACCACAATCGTCGTACCAATCGGCGCCAGAGCATCGATGCTGAAGTGAAGCTGCATGATCTCACCGTCACCCGCGGCCAAAGGAGGCCGTCCGCCCCCATCGTCGGCCCGGAGTTCATAGGCGTAACTGTTGGAGGACGGGATGAACCCGACCAGTTCAAAATGTTCAAAGTAGAGCGTGCGGTCACCCAACGTGGCTGAATCAAGAACCACGAATGGAGAACTGTCGAACCTAAAAGGAATAGTCAGCTT
Source organism: bacterium (assembly GCA_030612965.1). Lineage (GTDB taxonomy): Bacteria > Zixibacteria > MSB-5A5 > GN15 > FEB-12 > JAJRTA01. The sequence continues at coordinate 8,055 of JAUWMW010000087.1, read as the reverse complement.
GGACAACTCCTGGGAGTTTCTCAGGTTGATCGACATGACCACCTCTGATCCGGGTACGCCGGAGGCAGGGGCAAAAACCAGAGTGTCGGCCAACATTATGATGTAGCCTTCTTTGGCGTCGATTATGGTCCCCATACTGTCGGTCTCAATCGACAGTGCCACATTATAGGCACCCGGATTATTGTACAAGTGCGATGGGTTCTGCACCGAACTGCTGTCCCCATCGCCAAAGTCCCAGGTCCACGCCAGGGGGGTGACGGTCGAACTGTCGTAAAACTGAACCGTAGCCGGAGCGTTTCCAACTGTGATATCGGCCCCAAAGTTGGCTCCCCAACTGAGCGCTGCGTCAAGATCAATCAAGCCCCATCCGACATCGTTGTTTGGTGCTGCGGCGTTGTTGGCCGTCTCCATCAGGGCCCACCGAATCTGGCGGGGCGTGTAATACGGTTTGGCCTCAATCAGCAGACAAGCAGCCCCGGCTACCAGAGGTGTCGATAGTGAAGTACCGCTCATGGCGCCGTAGGATGCGTCTGAGCTCGCCAAGGCGCACGAGGTCGAGACACCTCGGGCCGTGACTTCCGGTTTGATGCGGAGATCCGCAGTGGGGCCACGCGAGGAGAAGCCGGCCAGGAATCCGGAGGCGTCGACGGCGCCGATGGTGAGGATGTCGAAAGCGTCGGCGGGAGCCCCCAACGTTTGCGGTGACGGACCGCTGTTGCCGGCCGAATTGCAAACTACTATGCCCATGTCGGCAGCCATGCTGGCGGCGATGCTGGTGACGGCGGTCCATCCGTCCAGATCAGCCGGAGTGTAGCCGGTGCCGTCATCCCAACCCATGTAACTGAGCGAGCTGGTGACCACGTCGGCGCCCAGTGAATCGACCCATTCCAGGGCCGCCACCCAGTTATCCTCTTCAACTTGCGTCTCCGACCTGATGTCCTCGGTCTTGCACAGAATGAAATTGGAGCGATAAGCCGGGCCGTAAAGCGTGCCGTCATCAAGCCCACCAGAAGTGGACCATATATAGGTTCCGTGGTTCCATTGGCTCGACCAGTCGGGCCCTTCATTGGCGGTGTTGCCGTCATTGAAAATGAAATCCCATTCGGCCAGAACCCTGCTTTCGACATAGTGAACGGCGAAAGCATCATGCGATTTCCGGAAACCGGTATCGAAGATAGCCAGCGTGACTCCGGAACCGCTGAATCCTTTTTCATGCGCCGGTGGGACATTTATCTGATTGAGTTGATTGAGAGCCAGACCGTAGTTGAGTGCATCAGCGCCGAGGGATTGTTCCGGAGGACTCTCCGGACGATCGGGTGTTTCTTCCGGCAGTGGTGCTCTCTTATAAAGTGTTACCGGTTTCAGCCTGGCCACACAGGGCAGAGCAGCTACCTGATCGAGCAGGTCGGCAGGGAGTTCGTAACTGGCGGCGTTAAGCCAGCGCGAGACCCGTCGTAGTCGACCTCCCATGTTCACTATACCGTCGACATACTCCGACAGCACCGGTAGATCGGCAAAGACAACATAATCACGGCCGACCTTGGCGCGACGTTTGAGGGCTCGGGGCGCGATCACAACCGTGGCTGCCCTGGCTGCAAACTCGGTGTTGTCGAACACACCCTTGTCGGTGAAGAAAATCCACAGTTTGACAACGTCGCCATCACGGTCGAGCAGAGCCTCCCTGACTGCTGCGGATAGGGGAATGTCAGCTTTCGCTGATATAACCGCCTCCGGAGTCAAGACAGCCGGTGTGTCGATCGCAGAGACCGGGCCGACAATGAGCATTATCAGTATCATAGCAAGTATGGCGGTGGGGCTCTCGGACAAAGTCGTCTGTTGTTTCAGCATAATGATCTAATCCTCAATTCGAAATCGTGGAGCTTATGGTTTCTATCGTAAGACCGATTGTTTCTATCAAGTTAGGCTGAGACTGAATTTTGTCAACAGCAAATTGCGTTTACCCCACTGGTATGGGGTGTGTCCCACACCTTTTAAGGTCGTCCAGGCGGCATTTGTTCCCGTCGCTGCTGATTGCCTCCCTCGGGTGCATGTCAAGCTGTTGTGCGGTGCGGACATGGCAGGTGGCCGTGGTTTGAGTATGATTTTCCCAAGAGCAAGGCACGGCCTATGCTGAATGATGACTTGTGCAGGCAGGTCCCGGTCATTGGCGCGGTTCTTGCGACCCGCTCCTGGTCCGGGAAACAGAAACGACATACTAACACTCAGGTGCAGATATGAAATCAAAGCTTAGATCAACATTCGGCGCCACGATAATAGAGTTGCTCACCGTGGCTGTAATCGTTGGTGTTGTCGCCAGCATGGCCGTGCCGAGATTCCAGCGAGCCTATGAGAGAATGCAGTTCCGATCCGCTAACCGAGATATCGTCTCCTCGCTGAGACTGGCCCGTTCTATGGCTATCACGGACAAGATACAGTATGGTGTCTATTTCGACTATGACGACATGACTATCACCATCTTTCAAGACCTCGTCAATCCGACAGCCTTCGTGTATGACAATGGCGATCCGGTGGTACGACAGGACACGCTGGCAGACAATGTGCAGTACGTTTTCACGGATGTACCCAATAACGCCATTATGTTCAACCCCAATGGCTCGGCTGGATTCATAGGTGGCGGCAACATAACCAGCGTCGGGACAGCAGAAGATCAGTACTTGGAGCATTACCACAACGTATTGCGCTCGACTGGTCGGGTTCGATCCTATGACACCTGGGATGAATGGGCTCAGGAACATGCCGGTGATGCCTATTAACAGGTAACATTGGCGCCTATAGCTTAGCCTTAGATCACTCTCTGCTACTCATCCTCCGAAAACCCCTCTCCAGGCGGGAGGGGTTTTCCTGTTATCATTTATTCGTCAACAGATTATTCGATTCCTATAAAGGTGGCGCCGTAGTCGACCGATAATACTTCGGAAGGACTGAAAGCCCGACCCGGGAAGTCGAGTTGCTTATCCGGGACGGTTTTTTGGCTTCGAACATAAAATGAAGCTCTGTTGTGTCGATAGATTAACAATGAAGCAAGAGTTACAAATCATTTAGACAAAGAGTGACCAATGCTGTTTTCTCGCTCAGCCAAGAGCACGGTCGGACTAGACATCGGCGCCAATTCGATCAAGCTGGTCAAACTGGATCATACCAAGACGGGTTATGCGGTCGCGGCTATCGGGATCAGGGAACTGCCCCCGGAGGCGATTGTTGCCGACGAGATTCGTGATCGGGAAGCCGTCATTTTCAACATCCAGTCGTTGATCGACCAAACCGATCCCAAGATCAGGGATGTGGTGGTATCCATCTCCGGCCATGGTGTCATAACCGACCGTTTTACCATCGATAAGAAAACCGGCACTGAAGCCGAGCAGGCGATCCTGTTTGAAACCGAACAGCGGGCGCCGTTCGATGTCGATGATGTCTCGCTCGGTTATCACATCATCAAAGTCGACGATGATGTCAACAAAATGGATGTACTGTTGGTTGCCGCTCGTAAGGAACACCTGCAAGTGTATCTTCAGTTGGTTGAAGACTGTGGGCTGCGGCCGGTGATTGTCGATGATGACGCCTTGGCCATTTACAACGCCTACGAATACAACTACGAGATCGATCCCTCGCGTATCACGTGCCTGCTGAACATCGGCCATGACGTGACCAACCTCACATACGTAGTGGATGGGATATATCACTCGACTCGTGACGTTTCCAGCGGCACCCGTGAAGTGTATAACGCCATCCAAAAGGAGTTCAGGCTCAATCCGGAGTTGACCTCCAAAGCCATTAAAGGCGAGATGGCGGAATCAATCGATCAGGACATGCTCAAAGCTACTATCATATCGGCGACCGACGAACTGGTCTCCGGGATAGAGTTAGCCTTTTCATATTTCAAGTCACAGTCCAAGCAGGAGAACATCGACTGGATCGTGTTGTGCGGCGGCGGCGCCTTAGTCCCATATATGGCTGAGTACTTGCAGTCGAAGCTGTCGACGCCGTTGGAAATCGCCAACCCGTTGCGCAATATCGACTACGACCCGGAACTGTTCCAGTATCTCCAGCCGGAGAGAATAGCCCCGCTATTGACCGTTCCTGTCGGTCTGGCCATGAGGAAGGTTAGGTAGGATCAGCTATGATAGAGATAAACTTACTTCCCAAGGAATACCGTAAGCGGTCCTTCGATTTCTCGCTGGGTAAAGCTGGCCTCTACGTGATCGGCGGGGCTGTTGGCGTGATGATTATGCTCGTAGCTATTACGTTCTTCCAGAAACACCAGCTCACTGAACTCGACAACAATATCGCCAGAGCCCAACGCCGTGCCGCTATGTTGCAAAAGGACATTCAGCTTGTCGAAGGGCTTGAGAGCGTCAAAATCAAGATCACCGAACGCATGGCGGCGGTGGACAAACTGGATCGACACCGGACTGTCTGGGTGCAGATTCTTGGCGACGTTGCTCGGAACGTACCGGAATTCGTTTGGTTGGCCAAGTTCACCGAGGAGACGGCACCGGTTCCGGCGGGTGACTCCACGGCCGGACCTGCGACTATGGCGGTGGTGAGACCCGCTCGAATTGAAGGGTATGCCTTTACCCTCAATGCTCTGGCCGCCTTCATGATCAATACCATGCGCTCCGACTACTTCGATAACGTGGAACTGGTATCCACCAACGAAGTCAAGTTTGATAAATATGCAGCGTTTAACTTCGTGCTGTCATTAGATGTACATCTGCTCGCCGACCAGCAAACGCGCACGTCGGTGGCGCAGGTTGATACTGACAAATCGAAGAAGAACAAGACCACCAGCCACAAAAGTCTAAATTAGGGACGGACCGTTATGGATTTCAAGGACGCCAAAACTCAGAAGATCGCACTGGGGGTCATGGCTTTCTTTGTGGTTGTCTATTTCTGGCATTCCAGGCTGTACTCCAACTACGACGAGCAACTCGCGGCCCGAACCCAGGAGTTTGAGAGAATCACAACCGAACTGCGCAATGTCGAGATGAAGGCCAAGTCGCTGGAAGCGCTCAAGCTGGAATATGTCGACCTTCTGGATCGCTACAACGAGATCGAGGCGCTGTTGCCCGAAGTAAAGCAGATCCCCTCCTTCTTGGTGCAACTGCACACAGCCTCATCGCTTACGGGAACGAAAATAACCGGGATTCAGCCTCTGAGCATTGAAACAGATGATTTCTACAACGTAGCCTCGTTTGAGATCAGTCTGACCGGGGCTTACCATGACCTTGGCTCATTCATAAGCTACGTAGCTAACTTCCCCTTCATCGCCAATGTCGACAATCTCGAGCTTACGGCCCTCAACGCTGCCATCTCTCAACCGGCGGCCGGCGATAATGCGTCGGGGCGGAAGAAGAATGAAACCGTCTCCGCTGTCTTCACCCTCTCCACATACTTTGTGAAAGAGGCTGAGCGGCTCAAAGAGATTACGATCTAGGAGGTGACCAGATGAATAAAGTCTATTGCGTAATTGCTGCCCTGATTCTTCTGGCTGCCTCGTCAGCTCTTGCCTCGTCACGGGTGACCAACATCGAGTTGAGTTTTCAGAACGGTCAGACCGTGGCGCGCCTCGATGTCGACGGCACGGTGAGGTTTAGCCACCAGACGGAAGTAGCCAAGGACGGCAAGCCGTTTCGGGTGATCGTCGATATCCTCAAAGCCAGACACTACCTGGGCGCCAAGAAGTTCCTCTCGCTGCCGCATTGTCCGGTGCGGGGGATTCGGACCAGTCAGTACGCTGTACAGCCTGAAGAAGTGGTGCGGGTGGTCTTTGATATGGACAAGGAAACCGCCTACCAGGTGGAGAGTGATCAGAATACGGTGATAGTGTCGTTCCCGGACAAAACGGGTCGGTCTTTCGTCCCCTGGTCCACCTCGGTGGTTGTTGCCGAACTGGCCAAGAAGTCGAACCAGATTAAGGTAGCGCCGAAAGTCGCTGTCAAGCCCGTGGCGCCGACTGCGATGCCCTCAACCCAGGCCAAAACAACGACGGAACTGAATGCTGCGATCGACAAGGATCGTCTGGCCGCCCTGGGATCAACCGACACGCCACCTGCCACCAGTGAGCCGGAGCCGCCCAAGGCTCGGCCTAAGACCAAACAGCCGGTGGATCAGAAGCCGTCATCACCTACCGAGAAGGTGGCTGTCAAGATTGAGAAGCCGACGGAGCCACAGGTCGTCAAACCGGTAACGCCCAAGGCCAGCTTCACCGACAAGGATAAATGGGCCAATCTATACGAGAAACCTGCGCCTCCTCAGACGACTCAAAAGAAATCACCGGTTGAGCAACCGGCAAAAACGAACAAGCCGGTCGTGAAACCTACCGACAAATCCGAGGCCGGTCCTGTTGTTGCCTCTGTCCAGACGAAGGCTCCAGCGCCAAAGAAGACTGTGTCCACGCCCAAGGCTGAATCCGGGAAGACCTCGAAACCTAAGACGGCTGATGAGCCTGCTCTGAAAACTTCCGGGACAGTGGCCAAGGTAGACCGAGCCAGGGATAAGACTGAGGGCAAGGTCAAGCCACCAGATGTGCCTGAAAAGACGGTAGTTCAAGACCCTGAGTCCAAGAAGTCTTCCAAGAAATCAGACGGCGCCAAGCTGGCGGTTGACTCCGACAAGTCAAAGAAATCAACCTCCCGGTTCCGTCGGACACCCGCCCAATCGCGGAAAATCAAAGGAACCATGGTTGCCGAGTTCCCGAAGCGTCTGATTGTCAAGTACAAGGCGCGTGGCTACCGAGATCCGTTTGAGACTCTGATCAACGAAGCCAGAGTCTCCAATGAGCCGGTGGAGCAGAAAGTGCCGAATGTCGAAGGTCTCAGGCTGGTCGGTATCATCGAATCCGACGGCGGCAAGAACCGTGCCCTGCTTGAGGATGCCAACGGCTATGGCTACATCCTCCAGGGCGGTGACCGCGTTAAGAAGGGCTACGTCCTGAGGATCGAGTCTGATCGTATCTATTTTCAGATATTCGAATACGGGTGGAGTCGCACAATGGCTCTTCACATAGAGGATTAAGAAAGGCAGGTAATATCCCATGGCTTGGAAAACAAAGCTGAAACATCGTTTCATAATCGGCCTGGTGCTCGGGCTCCTCGCGGCGGCAGGCATAACGGCCGAAACGCCGGATACCGGCAAACCGATCGAGAACCTCCAGTTCCAGTCGGCCGATATTCGTTCGGTACTGACCTTCCTGGCCGATTACGGCGGGGTCAATGTCGTGATTGCTCCGGGCGTCGAGGGAACCGTCACCATCAAGCTGCGCGACGTTCAGTGGCGGCAGGCGATGGATATTATCGGTCGCACCTATAATCTGGCCGTGGTCGATGAGGATGGCGGCTACATCCGTATTCTCGACAACAAAGCGCACCGCGAGGAACTGACCGAACAAGAGAAACATCGCGTGGAGCAACGCAAGTTGGTCGATCTCGAAACGAAAATCGTCAGGATCTCCAACTCAGTTTCCGGTGATATCATCACCGCCGTCAAGTCGCTCCTGACTGAACGCGGCAAAGTCGATGCCGACTCCCGCTCCAACTCGATCATCATCCAGGAAGTGCCAGCGAACATGCCGAAGCTGCTCGAGTACATTGCCGAGCTTGACAAACCGCCGTACCAGATCAAAATCTCAGCCCAACTGTTGGAAATTTACACGGACGACTTCTCCGAACTCGGCTTCGACTGGGACATCAATGGCACCTATGTCACCGAGAGCGGGCGTGAGATTCGTCAGTCCGGTGATATCAACGCCTCCGACGTTTCCAAGCCGGCCTTCCACTATCAGGTGACCGCTCTGCAGCATGGCTGGAACGTTACAGCCTTCGTCGATGCTGTCGTCAGCAACGGCAAGGGTAAGATTATCGCTCATCCAGAGATCACCACGATTGACAATCACGAGGCCAGAATTCAGATGGGTGCAAAGGTACCGGTCAAACAGTTTGATGAATCCGGCAACGTGGTCATTCAGTTTGAGGAGGTCGGCACGATCTTGACGGTTACGCCGCATATCACGGCGGAGAACCAGATTCTGATGCATCT
>JAUWMW010000010.1 GCA_030612965.1 bacterium | reverse complement strand
GACTGGATGTTCAACGAAGGTCCCGCCCCGGTCGTGATGGATGCCGCCAATGTGGACGGCGAGGGCGATGTCGACATCGGCGACTTGGTCTACCTCGTCGACTACATGTTCAACGGGGGTCCCGAGCCGGTGTGTTTGTAGGGGGGGAAGGGTGGCTGCTACTTATAGTCTGTAGACTCATAGGCAACAGTCGATTATCTTCCTACAATGAGCGAGATACTCAAGTTGATAGGGTCGAATATCCGGCGTCTCAGACAACGGATGGGACTATCACAAGAGGCGCTCGCTGACTCAGCTCATTTGCACAGAACCTATGTGGGTGCTATAGAACGAGGTGAGCGAAATGTCTCAGCAGAAAATATCGCCAAGATTGCTGCGGCACTGGGCACTGAACCACACATACTTCTGAAGAAGGGGCGGCAATGAAACCGGACCCTCGCTTCCAAAGCGAAACAGCCGAATTTTGGGCATTGGTCCGCTGTATTTCGGAGAGCCTTGGTTACTCTATAAGAGCAAAGAGTGGGGATTCTGACAGATTGTTGCGTCGATTCACGAGTGATGAGTTAGCCGCACACGGAGTGAGGTTTACCGTTAGCAATCCGACGATCGAGCGCGTGCGTCGGTATCTCAATTATCGTGCGGAGATATTGGAAGGGTCTGTCCGTGGTAATCTGATGAGCCGAGATCAGGCCAAAGGGGAGTTCACTCGACTCAAGAAGGAATACAAACCGAAATGCCACCTACCCTTCAACAAGCAAAAGGGAAAGAAGCGACATCGAGCCTTTCTCTCGTGTATTGTCAACATGATCGCAGAACATCACCTGGGGGGAACGGGATTTGTGGACAACCCACGTCAGCTTGCAACAGTGAGAAACAGGAGCGGCAAACTGGTCAAAACTCTATCACGGCGTGTCGATGGAGCCTATCCGTCACTGGAGAACCCCTCAGCGATTTGGGAGATCAAGGAGTACTACGGTACTACGACCTTTGGCAGCCGAGTAGCGGACGGTGTCTATGAGACACAGTTGGATGGTTACGAGATCAGAGAAGCTGAGAGATCGGGCGCAGATTCTATCCAGCACTATCTGTTCGTTGACGACTTGTATACGTGGTGGGACTGCGGCCGTTCATATCTCTGTCGACTAGTGGATGCTACTCACATGGGGCTTGTGGACGAAGTCATCTATGGCCGAGAGCTCTTGAGTCGGTGGCCGGCAATCGTGAAATCCTGGCTTGATCCTTCACCAGGTCAGGAGTAATCGGTCGCGGACTTGCTCCCCCTTCATAACGCTCCCGTTGTTTTGAAATCTCCGTAGCATTGAACTCCCACAGTCGAGAAAGACTTCACGTGCAAACACAGTGGTGGGGATATCTAACCTAATCTGCTTGGTACCGGATTTCTTAGTCCCATCGATTGACAAAACAACTCTTGCCCCTTTTCGTTTGCATGAATCGATGACCTGGATGAGTTCAGCAAAACTGAACTTCTGTGCACCGTAGAGGATTGACTGCGAGTCAACATAAGGTGGGTCGCAGTAAACGAGGTCTCCGTTTCCTACTGACTTAAGCGTGTCAGTAAAGGACTGGTGTAGAAATACCGTGTTCTTCACCCTTTCGTGCCACTCGAGAAGTCGGGCTGAAAAAGTGGTTGGACTGATCGGCTTGTGAGGGCCAATAGGTGTTGAAATGGTACCTTTCTGCGTAAATCGCATTACACCGCCATAGCATGTTCGGCTGAGAATCATCAAATCAAACGCATTCGGAAACTCGTTGTATCTATCTCTGACCTCCTGGTAGACTTCTGTTCGTTCTTTGTTAAAACGACTAATGATTTGCTCGTAGTATTTAGTCAGTGCGGCCGGATCACGCTGTACCAGTTTCCAAAAATCCGTAAGCGGCTTAATAATGTCGCCCGCGATAGCATTCTTGGGGGCAAGAGTTGCCAAGACCGCCCCAATGCCTATGAATGGTTCGAAGTACCGATTAAATGTTTCCGGGAAATACGACGTGATGATGTGAGCATACTTGTATTTGTTCCCGACCCATTTTAGCAATTGACCTTTTGGCCTAGTTCTTGGTAGAAGCGAGAGTTGCATCGTATTGGCCTTCCTTCAATTGAAGACTAAAAGTAGCACCGACATCCAGACAAATCAAGTGTTTTTTGAAATATGTGATACTCGTGCGCTGCGGACCCCCCTTCTGCCGAGATTCTACGTTACCATGCCCACCCCCCCAACTTCCCGTTGCAGTATCTGCAAGCCGGGCTTATATTTATGTATGCGAAAGATGAGAAAAACAGCCCTCCGACGTTAAGAATCGGGGGGTGCAACCGATAACCTAAAAAGTATGGACAAGGATTTCCTGATACAGGACATTACTCAGGCCGAGGTTCAGCGCGAATCCGTCAAGATCCTCGATCGCAAACCGGAGAAACCACTCTGGCGCGAGTATCTTGAGACCGGACTGCTGGCTTTGTTCGCCGCCATCCTCCTGAGACTCTTTGTCGTCAGCGCCTATCGGGTAAGTTCGGCTTCGATGGAGAACGCTCTGTACGAAGGTGACTATCTCTTCGTCAACAAGCTGGCCTACTCATTCGGGACCGGCCCGCAGGCCGGCGACATCGTGGTCTTCAAGTACCCCAACAACCCCAGCAAAGACTTCATCAAGCGGATCGTGGCGCTGTCGGGACAGACCGTGCAGGTGGCCGACAAGATCGTCTACGTCGATGAGGAAGTGGCCGCAATCCCGGCCACCTCGAAGAACACCGACGGCCGCATTATGCCGGGCGATCTGTCGTTTAGGGACAATTTCGGTCCCTACGTGGTGCCGGTCGATGAGTACTTCGTGCTCGGCGACAACCGCGATGACAGCCGCGACAGTCGCTTCTGGGGTTCGGTGCCAGAAGAGAACGTCAGGGGCAAGGCGGTGTTTGTGTACTGGTCCTGGCAGCCGGATCCTGATGCTCCCGGCTGGGGGTTTCCATACGTAGTTGATGCTGTTCAGTGGGTCGGGTGGGGATTGTACAACTTCCCCTCGCACGTCCGCTGGGACCGCCTCGGCGCCGCTTTATAGTATGCCACTCGGCCTCTATCTCCATTATCCCTTCTGCCGCAATCGCTGCTCCTACTGTGATTTCTATAAGGAGCTTTACAACGAAAAACTCGAAAAGCAGTTCTTCGGCGCCCTTTCGATCGAGACCGATCTGCTCGCGAGCGAGTACGCAAACAACCACCGCGAAGTAACCTCGATCTTCATCGGCGGCGGCACCCCCTCGCTGGCTTCGCGCGATCTTCTGGCTGACTGGCTGGAAACTGTCAAGCGGCTATTTAGCATCAGTAGCAATCTCGAATTCAGCGTTGAGACCAACCCCGAGTCGGTTAGTCTGGACTTGCTGGAGTTCTATCAGCATCTTGGCGTCAATCGCCCGTTGTTCGGCGTTCAGTCGTTCAACACACAATTGTTGAAAGTTCTCGACCGCCGCCATCGTCCCCATGACAGTCATCGCGCCGTCTACCAGGCCAACGCCCTGGGTTTTGAGAATTTCGGCGTGGATATTATCTACGGCCTGCCGGGGCAGAACTCAGGCATGCTGGCCATGGATCTCGATCAACTGTTGGATCTCGAACCACCGCACATTTCGTTCTACCAACTGACGGTCGAGGAAGGCACACTCCTGGCTGAAAAGGTATCCGCCGGAACACTGCGTCTGCCGGATCAGGAGCTTGCCCACGCCATGTACCGCGGCGGCGGGCAGCAAATGGAGGAGGCCGGTTACAAACGCTATGAGGTTTCGTCGTTTGCCAAGCCCGGTTTCGAGTGCCGACACAACCTGGGCTACTGGGAAGGAGATGAGTATCTCGGTCTGGGGCCGTCGGCGCACTCGTTTATAGACAGCGAACGCTTCGCCAACCCTTCTGACCTGAGAACCTATCTCGACGAACTCCGGACCGGGAGGCTGCCGCGTGTGATCGATGAATCCGGGCCTGAGGAACGTATGACCGAGGCGATCCTTTTAGGACTGCGCACAACCCAGGGGATCAATCGCAGACGGTTCATAAAGCGTTTCGGTGTCTCGCTCAAGGACCGACTGGATCAAAAACAGTATCGTATCCTGGTCGAGTCCGGTCACCTGGTGCCCGATCGCGGCAACCTTCGCTTATCGGACGAGGGCTTCTACCTGGCGGACGAAATCACCCGGCGGCTGGTAAAGTAATCCTTTTTTTCATTGAATAATCAGGCATGGGGGGAGTAACTTCGCTATAGGGCTATTGAAGAAGCTCCCGCGGCCGTCATCGCTAGACCACCTGAGGTGATCGTGGCAATCTGGTCCGGTTGTCCTTGTGGCGGACGAACCTTCAGATTCGGCTGCAATCCTCGCTGAGTTTGAAGACTCAGCGGGCACAAGGCGAACAACGTAAGTACTGAAGCGCAGAGTGAGGTGTGTGATGAGACAGAGGCTGCTTGTGTTACTGTTTTCGGTTCTATGTTTGATGATGGTGTCGACGTCAAACGGTGCGGACGTTTTCCACGACGACGTGGCGGGGGCATGGCTGGGCACTTTGGAAATCGCTGGGATGAAACTGCGACTGGTGGTGAACATCACCGTCGATGACACGGGTCAACTTACTGCCACCATGGACAGCCCGGACCAGGGAGCTACCGATATTCCTATTGACAAGGTGACCTTCTCAGGCGACACGCTCCAGTTCGAGGCTGCAGCGCTGATGCTGTCCTACGTCGGCCTTATTGACAGCAGCCGGGCGTTCGTAGTGGGTGACTTCACTCAGGGGGGCCAGAAACTGCCGCTGACATTGGAGCGCACCGAACAGGCACCGGAGATCAAACGACCACAGGAGCCGAAACCGCCCTTTCCGTACGATGAAGAGGAGGTCCGCTACGAAAGCTCCGACTCAGGGGTATCACTAGCCGGAACCCTGACCCTGCCGCCATCGGTGGAGCCGGTGCCGGCGGTGTTGCTTATCACCGGCTCGGGACCACAGGATCGAGACGAAACCATCATGGGCCACAAACCGTTCCTGGTGCTAGCCGACTATCTGACCCGGCAGGGTATCGCCGTGCTGCGGGTGGATGATCGCGGCGTATTCGAGTCAACGGGCGACCTCTCTGCGGTCACCACCGAGGACTTCGCCGACGACGCATTGGCCGGGGTACGGTTTCTCAAGACCCGGCCAGAGATAGACACTGCGAAGATCGGGCTGATCGGTCACAGTGAAGGTGGGCTGATCGCTCCCATGCTGGCGGCGCAGAATGTCGGAGTGGCGTTCATCGTCATGATGGCCGGACCGGGGCTGCCCGGCGAACAGATACTCTACGAACAGGGTCGACTCGTAATGGAGGCGGAAGGCGCCGATGAGAACAAAATCGCTCAGCAACGCTCGATGCAGGAGAAGATGTTCCGGTTAATCAAGGAAAACTCTGGCGGCGCAGAACTGGAAGAGAAGCTGCGAGGACTTCTGAACGAGGCAGTGCAGGACCTCTCCGAGAAGGAAAAGGAGGCTCTCAATCTCACCGAGGAGGCTATGGGGGCACAGACAAAGGCGGTCTCGTCGCCATGGTTTCGGTTCTTTCTGACTTACGACCCTGGGCCGACCCTGAGAAAAGTTCGCTGTCCGGTGTTGGCCGTGATCGGCGAAAAGGACTTACAGGTACCGCCAAAGGAAAACCTGCGGGCAATCGAGGAAGCTCTCACCGCCGGTGGGAATCAACAGTTCATCATCAAGGAAATGCCCAGCTTGAACCATCTGTTCCAGACTGCTGAGACGGGTGCAATCTCGGAATATGCTAAGATCGAGGAGACCCTATCACCAGACTTCCTCAAGCTGGTCGGTGACTGGATTCTAAAGCAGACGGGGTAGATGACGTCTGCCCGCGCGGTCTGAAGATCGCGCGGGCCCAAGCACGAACACATCCCCCCAAAGACCATCATGTGAGCCGCAGATGTCCACATCTGCCGCTTGCGGTGGCCTAGTCTTCAGGGAGTGTTGATAAACCCCTGTATCACGAGAGGACGTGTGTCGAGGTGGAGGTGCAGTCAGGCGACTCGCCTGACTGCCAGTGGGTTGCAAGACGGGTGTCGGGCGGGGTCGCCCAACACCACCCGCTAAAGAGACCTTTTTCAACAAGCCCTTCAGACTCAGCCACAGTATCGTCCCTCCGCCAAAAACAGTTTGTACCTCCCATTTCGTGCCGCTATATTCCGGCCATGGAACAACAGCGGATGGAACAATTCATGGAGCTTGCGTTGCGCCAGGCTGGGCTGGCTTTCGATGCCGGTGAAATCCCGGTTGGCGCCGTGGTGGTTTTTGAGGACCGCGTGATCGGACGCGGGCACAACCAAACCCGGCAGCTTCACGACGCTTCCGCTCATGCCGAGATGATCGCCCTGTCGGCTGCCTACAACCATTTCGGCGACTGGCGATTGGAAAACTGCTACCTCGTTTCAACTTTGGAACCATGTCCGATGTGCGCCGGGGCGGCCATGTTGTCGCGCATCAAGACGATCATTTACGGCGCTCCCGATCCCAAATTCGGAGCCTGTGGGTCGATCATTGACATTCCCTCGGAGAAGAAGTTCAATCATCGCATCGAGGTCGTTAGTGGTGTTCGCAAGGACGAGGTCGCCGCGCTCATGAAATCGTTCTTCCAGCAGGTGCGCGATAAGAAAGAGAGGGTCAATTGATGGATACCAGTGAAGGTCTCGTCAAGAAGTTCAAGCTGATCAGGCTGATGGCAGTGCTCATGTTGATCGTGGCGCCGGCCATCTACCTGGTGGTTGCGAACCTGGTAGCGATCGAATCGAAGAGTGGCGGCGAGCACGATATTATGTTCTACATCCTCTTGCTGGTAGCGCTGAGCCAGCCGTCAGTACTGCCGTTGATTGAGCGATTCCAGATTGGCAGGTTCCGTCACGAGTACAGCTCCAAGACCTCACCGGCGGCTTTTCTCACTGTCATGTTCCTTACCAAATTCGCCGTGATCGAGGCTGTCTACATCTGGGGCCTGGTGATTCTGTTTGTGACTGGTGACCTTGCGCGAGCGCTGCTGTTCTTCCCCATCGGCGCCATCTGGTCGGTTGTGTACTGGCCACGTGAGGACAAAATGAAGCGAACACTCGAACGCCTGGAGACGCTATGAGTTTACTGTCTGGTGACGACGAGTACGATCTGCATCACATTCTGGCCAAGTCGTTATACTTCGCTTTGCTGGTCAATGTTCTCTTGCCGGCGGCGTTGCTGTACTTGTGTCACTATGCTGCCAACAACTACTTCCCCGAGAACCGCATCGGCGAGTTGGCCAATTCTTTGTTCTATCTCTTCGCGGTAGTAGCCGTTGCTCAGGGTGCACTGGCCTCGTGGTGGCGTTCCAAACTCTTCGCGCGACCCATGATCACCAGCCTGGAATCGGTTCAGCAGGATATGACCAAGGGTCTCTTGCGGGCCTCGCGACCGGTTTCGCTGTTGGTGGCAAGTATCTCAGTGTGGGGTTATGTCTATTTCCTGCTTACCGGACGTTTTCGTGAGACAGCCGTGCTCGTGTTGTTCTCATTCATAATGTACCAGGTAGTCAGGCCGCGTCTGGGATCACTTCAGAAACTGGTTACGCGCCAGAAACAGATGGCAGAAAAGGGACAACTGCTCGGGCGATAGATTCAGAAAAGTAGAGCGGGAGCCCTGCGCTCCTGCCGTCTACGTCATGCTGAGCGGAGTCGAAGCACGACGTATCTCACAGTAGTCAATGTCACCCTTCGCCTCCGCTCAGAGTGACATCGCGTTGTGGTGGCCGAGTCTTCAGACTCGGCCACGATCACCGGCCTATGTCTAATAATATCTTTACAATCGACGACGTTTTGTTAGATTGCACCCGCCCGAGGCAAAAAGCCCACCGTAAACGGTGATGCACTAAGATATCTCTGGGTTTTTCGCTTGAAGGGCGCGACAGGATTATCGTTTCGGAGAGGTGGCTGAGCGGTTGAAAGCGCTGGTCTCGAAAACCAGTGTGCCTTCGGGTACCCAGGGTTCGAATCCCTGCCTCTCCGCTTTTGTAACGGTGTGTATGTTCGCTTGGAAACTCATCGAAAGCCGATAGGCCACCCGGCGCGAATGGTGTTATTCAGCGTGAGCCAGTTGCCCTTTGGATTGATCGCCGAGTTCGGAGGAATCGAGCCCTTCCCGAAATACCAATATTATGCCGTGGTCCTTCCCCACTGAGTCCACGATCTTGGCCAGCGAACCTGTGATCTTGATGTGTCGAGTCTGGCCGGCGGGCACAAGACTGTGGCCCGTCATGTCCACAACGATCCCGTCCGATGTCACTCGGTCCAGGAGATCGTCGGTGACGGGAACCGAGTTCTTGTCCAGAAGCTTGAACACGGCACTGAAGCGTGTTCCCATTATGTTGGTAGCCTTGCGTCGGGTCAGTTTCTCAGCCGCCGGGTTCAGGAATTTGATGCGAGTTTCAGAATCGGTGGCGATGACTCCTTCTCCCATGCAACGGAGAGTAGTCATCAACCACGATTGGCTCTCCTTGATTTTCTTGTCAGCTGAAAACCTGTAAATCGCCATTTCGATAGCTGTTTGAAGTTCGCGTTCCTGGAACGGTTTCAAGAGATAGCCGAATGGTCCTGCGGACTTAGCCCGTTCGAGCGTCTTAGGATCGGAATTGGCCGTCAGGAACACGACCGGGATATCGTAGTATTTTCTGATGTAGTCGGCTGCCTGAATCCCGTCAAACTCACCATCAAGCATGATATCCATCAGGACAAGATCCGGGCGCGTATTCTCGACGCGCCTGATTGCGTTTGTCGTCGACGCCTCTACTCCAACCACTTGGTAGTTAAGAGATTCCAGGCGGCCCTTGAGATCCATGGCCACAATACCTTCATCCTCAACTATGAGCAGTTTCTCTTTCGGCATTTGCTTTATCCTCTTCCCTTGTTCGTGGATCGGTGAATTCTACTGTTATCGTTGTACCATTGTCTGTATGTACGTGCAGGTGACCTTTCAACTGCTTTGTCAGAGTGGTGATAAGCTGCAACCCAAGCGAGTTGGAGCGCTCCAGGTCGAAATCGACAGGAATGCCGACACCGTCATCCGATACAGTCAGTACGAGCATTCCTTTACTGCCGCGACGGAAACCGACGGTGATAGTGCCTTCGCGGGCGCCTGGAAAGGCGTGCTTCAAAGCATTTGAGATTGATTCATTTACGATTAAGCCGCACGGTACAGCAGATTCGACCGACAAGCTTATCGACTCTACTTCGGTTCTCAAACTCACCGTGAGGCCGTCGGGTTTGAAGGAGTGCACCAGGTACTCGGAAAGACCCTTAATGTACTCGGCGAAGTCGATATCGCTCAAATCTTCTGATAGGTATAGCTTCTCGTGAATGAGAGCCATCGTTCTCACACGAGCCTGACTAACCCTGAACATCTCCAACGTGTGATCATCCTGGATCTGATTCGATTGCAGGTTCAGCAGACTGATGATAATCTGGAGATTATTCTTAACTCGGTGATGGATTTCCTTAATAAGTGTTTCCTTCTCTCTCAATGAAGCGCTGATCCGCTCTTTGGCGCGATCATGTTCCATTACTTCTGCCTCAAGGTCACTGGTACGTAGTTGTACCCGATCTTCCAGTTCATCTCTGGCTTTCAGCAACGCCAAATCGCGTTGCTGAATCTGAGTCAGCATCTCATTGAAACCGGCCACGAGAACCCCTAATTCGTCCTGGCTACTGTGGTCCACTCTGACAGAATAGTTTTTCTCGTCGGATATAACTTTAGCAGCTCCGGCCAACTTGAGAATCGGCACAGAAATCAATCGTTGCAATCGTGAAACGATACCAAAGACTATAAGGAAACAGCATATGATAATGAGACACACCGCAATCCCGATCTGGTACAACCGTGCGTCGAGTCGCTGGAGGTCGCTTTGAATGTAAATAGTACCTAACCTATCAGTGTCCAGCGAGATCGTTCGGTACATACTCAGGGCGTAGTCGGTGAACTTGAAGCCGGGTTTATCTATCGGTGGCGCCTTGAAATTATCCACATGATCGTCCCGGACGTAATGTGCCAGGACGAGCTCTTTGTCTCCGTAAATGACGGCAGCAATTATGTGTTCCTCTGCCTTGAGGGCCGTGAGAACTTCACTGGCATCAGCGGCGTTATTGAATGAAATGGCGGCGGTACAGTTGGAACCGATAATACCGCTGAGAGTTCCTAAGTTGTGCACCATTGATGTCTTCAGAGTGTAATGGTCATAAACCATGAAAATAGTACCGGCCAACACCAGGGCAACGCCGGTAGCTATCATGACAATCATCGTTAGCTTTTTGCGAATAGAGCTGTCTCTGAAATTAAACAATCCGCCACTCCCCTTGTTTCATTCGACAATCCGAGCTAATCTGAGCAGCTTTGAGCTGATCTGCAATCCGGTCTCTTCGGCGGCATCTACGTTTATTTTGAAACGGATGTTTTTGTCTTCTACAAAAAATCCGATAGTCCCACCCCGCTCTGCGAAATCATCGATATCGCTGACGGTCAGAATGGCTGTTCCCTCCAGTTGTTTCTGAATTTCTTCCAAATTGTGAGCCTCAGACCTGGCAATGTACATGATCGGACAGGGAGGTACCTGTCCCAAATCCGTTGCATAGACTACTACAACGGACCTAGCGGCAATTGTCTTTCCTGCGACCGCTGCTTCAAGCAGGGTATCAAAAGGATTCTTCCCGAGCACGCATATCCGCAGGAGAGTATCGCTATCCTTGAACGTGTCCGTTGGCCATTCTACGAATTTCGCGAAATTGTAGACGAAGGCTGCCTTCACCTCATACTCGGGTCTTTCCTCGGCGGAGGCGCTCAGAGGAAACACCGCCGATAGCAACGGTGCCATTATCAGCATTATGCGTGAGAACTTTCTGCTCATTGTCATAGGCGTGCATCTCAAGGTGTAGCTCTATGTTTGGCTACACTCGACACCGTCTGGTCAAAGGTTAAACCTGATCTTTCCGTACACACTTCGCTCGACCTTGGCGGGTTCGGAAAACAGAACATCCGGCACGAACTCCTGGTGGTTCTTCTCCAACAGGTTCAGCCCCACCAGAGATACGGTCGCGTTCCGACCGAATCGATATGCCAGACGCACATCGAACTCCACATGGCTGTCGATATCGAAGGCAGCGAGACGGTCAGTGTAGCGTTGCGTGATATCCAGCTCCAGTCTTTCCGTAACATCGATGGATGATCTCAAGTAGGCGCGGTTCTGCGGACTCTCCCCGGAGTAAACTACAAACGACTCGCTGGCATAGCCATCCTTCGGTCGCAATTGCACCTTCAGATAGGTGTATGAACCGTACACCCGCCACGAATCCAGCAGGTCATAGCTAAGAGCGACCTCGGCGCCGTAGGCCTTGCCCATATTAGTGTTGTCGATCACCATGGGGACGGTCAGATGAATCGGCTCCGGCGCGGTCTCCAGGTACGGCTCACCAACGACCGAGCCTCTCAGATCGTCATAGTCGTTGTAGAACAACGCCAGGTCCGCTGAGAGTCTGGGTAGGGGATGCGTCCGGTAACCTATCTCGTAGGCGACCAGCTCCTCTGAACAGTATTCCTCGTTCCCTTGCAGGGCGAGAACGGCGGTGGGAGCACCGGGAGAAAGCGCGCCGGGCGGGTAGGCCGCCACAACAAAGTGCATGTCGCTCTCCGAACGCGACGGCGTTCTGACCGCCCGCGAGACAGCGGTCCAAACGGTGTGGTTGGGATTGGGCGTCCAGGCGATTCTCGCATTTGGCTGGATCTCGAAGCCTGTATAGCCATTGTGCTCAATCTTGGATCCCAGAGTCATGCGGAGGTGCTCCGGGACAACAACGACATTGCCTTGCGCAAAGATATTCAACTGATGGCTGGTCCGGCGCTCGGGATCATACGACAAGGAGAACGATCCGGCAAATTGGTCGACCACGGAGCGATATCCCAACCCCCAGAGAAACTCGTGTCGGTTGCCGAAACCGAAGCGGTGTTGAAAGTCAAAATCTGCAATGTACTCCGAATAATTCCAGAGAACATCCTCTATCGCGAGCCGTGACAGGTAAGTCTGAACCACCACATCCGATGACGGCGATAGCGATCGCTCCCAGCGACCTAATAGAGACAGGGTCTTCTGTTTGGTTTCGGAGTAGAAGGTCTCGTAATACGGGTAGTCCAGCGAGGTAACGGTCGTGTAGTTCTGGCCTGCTCTGACATTACTGGCGCCACCCATAACGGTCAGGGCATCGCGGATCGAGAGACTGTGATCAAGGCGGAAACTGCCTGCGACACAATCCCAGTCATCCGCAGCTGGACTACCGGACGGAGTTGTAAAAGCGTCTCGATTCAAGTAGCTGAAGCTGGCGCGATAGGACGTCCTGTCGCCCACCTCGCCGGCGTAACGGATGTTCCCGAAGCCTCTCTCTTCGCTTCCGAAGCCCCCTGCAACATAGTTTTTCTGTGTCTCGTCGGCGGTCTTGGTAATAATGTTGATGACACCGTTCACGGCATTGGCTCCCCAGAGACTGGCTCCCGGCCCTCTGATAACTTCTATCCTCTCGATGTCCTCCAAAGCAGGACCCAGCGTTTCCCAACTCACACCCGAAAACAGCGACGTGTAGACACTTCTGCCGTCGATCAGCACCAACATCTTATTGGCGAAGCGTCCATTGAAACCACGAGCCGAGACCGCCCACTTGTTGGCGTCAATACTTGCAATCTGCAGACCCGGCACCATACGCAGGACCTCGGCGATCGATGTAGCCCCGGACCGGCGGATGTTGACTTTTGTGACGACATAGATAGCGGCGGCGGCATCACCTATTCTCTCGGCCTTCTTGGAGACTGACGTAACCTCAATGTTCATCAGGTCCTCCAGGCTCAATTCCGTCAAATCCACTTGGGATTCTGCGGCTGCAGGCAACCAGAGGCACGTAAGCAAGATTCCGCATACAATCCAGTATTGTATGCTGCCGGTCCACCCCGGTCTCAACCTGGCCAAACCGCATCCAAGAGGAGCAATTGACCGTCGACCTTGCGCGTCACTTGTAGATCGATACGATTCCATAATTAGGTCCTCCTTATTCTTGTTTCTCTTGACTTCATACTCATGGTATTTCGATTATGGACTATTCGTCGGCGTTCAAGCTATTGCCGCCAATACCCGGCAGAGAATCGCCAGGGCGAGTGCGATGCGAAACTAGATAACGCCTTTAGATATTCCGATATCTCCCTCATGTTCCCTGTGGAATCACTGCCGATTCGTAAGTAGAACGATTTCCACCGTCCTCCCACTCCACCGTGCAGTGGATTCCTGTTTAGGTCTCTTAGACAATTATCGGCACTGCACAAGGGTGGCTTAACATGACCTAATCACTCTTGGTCCGGGTGGCTCACCCGCCCTGCCACCCGCCGGACCATTGACCCTCAACATTATCGCGTTTTCCCCAATTTCCACTGACATGATCTGACAGTGGCCTGTGTTATCATGTGGCGAGGATAGAGGGCTTGTGGGGCCCCCGCGGGAATTGGGGTTGTCCTGCGGAGCAACAAAGGTGAGGGGGTCGCCGTCCGGCGGCCTCCTCGCAAATGAAATGATGCCGAAACGTCGCGAGGCGATTGGTCGGACGACACAGATCAGGAGAGTGTCAGCATGTTAGCCAGAGTGATTTCATCCGCTACGTTGGGGGTTAATGCGTACACCGTTGAGGTCGAAGCCGACATTCAGCAGCAGTTGCCGGCCTTCGTCACGGTCGGGCTGCCCGAAGGAGCCGTGCGAGAATCCAAGGAACGGGTGACCGCCGCGATCAAGAATTCCGACTTCATGTTCCCATCCAAAAGGGTGACCATCAATCTGGCTCCGGCGGACATCAAGAAGGAAGGGTCGGCGTTTGACCTGCCGATAGCTGTCGGAATCCTGGCTGCCACCGGGCAGATTCTGCGCGACCGTTCGGATGAGTTTGTCATTCTCGGAGAGTTGTCGCTCGACGGCGCCCTCAGGCCGGTACCGGGCGTGCTGCCGATGGCCATGGTACATGCCTTGGGCAACGGACTGAAGGGGTTGATCGTTCCAGTCCAAAACTCCAAAGAAGCCGCCATAGCCGGTACTCTGCCGGTCTACCCGGTGAGATCACTTAAGGAAGCGGTTCACTTTCTGGAGGATGAATCTTCAATAAAACAGTTCCGCGTAGACATCGATGCCGTTTTCAGGGCTGCTCACAAATACACGGCCGATTTCGCTGATGTCAAGGGTCAGGAATCGGCCAAGCGCGCTTTGGAAGTGGCTGCTGCCGGTGGGCACAATATCGTGATGATCGGCCCGCCCGGTTCCGGTAAGACGATGCTGGCGCGACGCATGCCGACGATCCTGCCGGACATGTCACTGGAGGAAGCTCTCGAAACAACCAAGATTCATTCGGTGGCCGGTCGCCTCCCGGCCGAATCGGCGCTTGTGGCCACGCGGCCGTTCCGATCGCCGCATCATTCGATATCATACGCCGGACTGATCGGCGGCGGCGCCATTCCCAAACCCGGAGAGGTCTCGCTGGCCCATCATGGTGTGCTGTTTCTCGACGAACTGCCGGAGTTCAAGAAGGACATTCTCGAAATGCTTCGGCAGCCGATGGAGGACAACGCGGTCACTATCTCTCGCGCTGCCACCACCCTCACCTACCCGGCCGGGTTCATGCTGATCTCAGCTATGAATCCCTGCCCGTGCGGTTATTACGGTGACCCGTCCCATGAGTGCAACTGCTCTACTACCGAGATCCAGCGCTACATGTCGCGCATCAGCGGACCGCTAATGGACCGGATCGATATTCATATCACGGTACCTTCGGTGAAGTTCAAGGAGTTATCTTCTGATATGTGTGGCGAGAAATCGGAGCTTATCCGCGAGAGAGTCAACGCCGCGCGAAAAATCCAGTTGGAGCGTTTCAGCGATGAGGAAAATTTGTTCTGCAACGCTCACATGGAATCGCGTGATATTCGCACCTACTGCAAGATTGATGACAAGTCACAGTCGTTACTGGCGATGGCTATCAACCAGC
The DNA here is from genome assembly GCA_030612965.1 of bacterium. GTDB lineage: Bacteria > Zixibacteria > MSB-5A5 > GN15 > FEB-12 > JAJRTA01. Next base: position 8,525 of record JAUWMW010000010.1, on the reverse strand, counting down.
AGGGGCTGTCGGCGCGAGCCTACGATCGAATTCTCAAAGTAGCTCGGACGATTGCCGACCTGGCCGGCTCGGCAAGTATCGAACTGGGACACATCGCCGAGGCTATTCACTACCGCACCCTGGATCGGAAACTGTGGTTGTAGAACGAGTGAGTGGAGCCACCGCGTCGACGCGCGAAGCGCGAAAAACAGGCTTGCCTGTTCAGGTGCTGTCAGGCGACTAACAGCACCTGAATCTCATCCGTTGTGCCCGCTGAGTCTTCAGACTCAGCGGGCCAGGCGCAACTCGTCTTATTGGTGGCCGAGTCTGAAGACTCGTCCACCACAAGAAGCTACATTGGTACCCCACCTAAAGCGGAGCGACAGGTGCGCTTCACAGTGAAAAACCCACCCGACGCTGAAGCTCTGGGTGGGGTACCCGTCTGCCGTCACCCAGCATAATCCGGCGACACTACGGACAGGCAATTGGTAGCAGACCCCGGGCTATGGGACCACCAAATCACCACAGCGCACAAAAAAAACAGGGCCGGAGCCCTGTTTCAGAATTATCGGAATACCAGCCGCGTGCTTACGCGGCCATGCGGGTGGCGTCAGTCGGATACCTTCCACAACCGCAACTCCATCAAGGTAGTGCCTTCCTGCAACTTGAGAACTAACGAGTCGGCCGGCGTTTCACGAACAAAGACACCTTTTGGATTCATCTCATCGTTGCAGGCGCCTCCACACCCCTCCTCCGGTCCGGACTGCTTCTCTTTGAGGCGAACACCTTCCGTGAGCGCCCATTGGCCATCCACTGCGCAGAAGCAATACTGATCCGTAAATGCGGTATCCAGGTTCATGTGATATGCTGTCTCATCAAAGATGAAGATAACATATGCTGTGGTTGTTATTTCGTCTGCTCCCCCCGCATAGTTAGTGATGTAGCTATAGGTGCCGGTGTAGGTCCCGACCAGGTTTACATCCGGTGGCAGGACGATATCACTTTGACATCCAAACGCTATGACCAAAGCCACCAAGCATCCAAAGATTACAAGATATTTCTTCATAGATCAAAACTCCTATTTCAAGACATAAACTCCGAGCCAATATACAACAGCCGCTCGCACGGCACAACCGAAAAAAGACCGTCGGCCATATTTCTAACGTGCGACCCGGTTGATCTGTGCAACGACATCTGCCTATTCCGACAATGCAATCTAACAGGTTTTTCTGACCGGGCGGACCGCTACAATCCATTTACAATGCCAAGGAAGATGGTCCCGGACGGGGCGGGAATTGCGAGCCTGACCATTAGGGCCAAGCCCACGATTTGGGTGCCTGACATATAATGAGCGATCGGCTTGCCGGCCTTGCAACCAGTGGAACGACAACGACATAGACAAGTGGCGTGTTGCCCGACGACAGCCTTCAGGACTTATCGGCGGGTATTGGGAATTGGACTTCGGCGCCTTTCGAGTGCGATTCGCTATTGACAGGATCAAGGCCAGGCAGTATAATAAATTGAAGTTTGCTGATTGGAACCTACTGGGGATTCCCCCCTCTATCCCCACCTCCTTTCGGCAAGCTTCTTTTTGTTTTTTCTCTCTTCAAATCCGGTCCGAGAATTCTGTTCGCGGATCAGATGCGCAAAGCGGCAGGGCTTGTCTCCGGCAGGACATATGTAGCGTTCATTGGGGCGACGCAAGACCAGCCCTGCGCGGGGTTAGGTGACGCATTCGGTACCCCACCTAAAGCGGAGCGACAGGTGGGCTTCACAATGAAAAACACCACCCGACGCCGGTGCTCTGGGTGGGGCGCCGGTCTGCCGCTTGACGTAATACAGTGGGGCAGACCGGTAGGTCTGCCGCCCACAGTATCTCTCGGGACAGTCTCAACGACGCATGACAAATATGGGATGTTTGGTAAGTTAAGAACTGCTGACCGTCTTGAAGCTGTATATCTTCCACTTGCCATTGACTTTGTGCAGCCCGAACCTCGTCATGTATCCCTGCGACTTTTCCTTGTCGACGAAAGTGACATCGACAGAAGCCACGTCGTCGCCCCCGATGTTAACCTTGTTGATGATCCGTTGGAGGGAGAACCAGGTTTTCTTAGTCAGCCCTTCACCGGTCAGATCCTCGAGAATCTGCTCGGGGCTCGTGAACACGCGGGGGCTGTCGGTCTGTATGGCGTAGTCTTCGTTGAGGTTTCTCATCAATTCCGGCAGGTCCAGCAGATAAATCAGAGCGGCCTGGTCGTTTTTTTCCATGGCGCCGAAAAGAGAGATGACGGTCTTCCTGGGAGCATCCTCCGCCGAGTCGGCACATACCAGCAGGACGGTCAGGCTTAGACCGACGCATAACAACGAGACCGTTGCACGAATGCTCATTTGGAAAACCCTCCGGTTACAGTTATGCGGTGACTCTCACCAAGATCAGCCCCGGGGGCATAGGCGTAGGCAATGTGCAATCGCCTGTAATCGAAACCGACTCCAACGGTCATGCCGGCCCAATTGTCGTCGGAGTCGTGCGCGCGATAGTTGGAGCCGAAACTGTTCCATCCGAGCCGCAAGTAAAGTGGTTTCAGTTCGTGGTACTCGCCACCGATGGCAAAGTCGATGTCATTGTCGACCGGCACGATCAGATCAGAAGCCAATAGTAGCGGTAAGCCACGAGGTCGGTAAGAGACACCGCCTCGAATGGTCAGGGGTAATCGGTACTTTTCAGAACCCAGCGCCGAAAGCTGTTTGCCCAGATTCTGCACCATCACGCCGCCGGTGAAGCGCTCGCGATTGTCGGTGTACTTGGCGCCCAGGTCAACCGCGAAACCGGAGGCTGAGTATTCGTGGACATTCTCGTATATGAACTTGGCCGTGATGCCGAGTTTGAAATTGTATCCCACCTGTCGTCCGTAGGTTGTCGCCAGCACGATGTCGCTGCCGCCAAACGTTCCCAGTCGCCGACCACTGGTGTCGGTTTCGATGAATTCACCGTAGCCTAAATAATCGAAGTGCCCGGCTATCGTACTTCGTTCATCGATAGGGAAAACCATACCGACAAAACCGGACTGCATATCCACGAAGTAGTTATGGTAGCCGCCGATCCATCGCGTTTCCTTGGCGCCGGCGATACCGGCCGGGTTGTAGTAAAGCGCCGATTCATCATCAGCCAGGCCGGTGGCGGCGCCACCCATCCCGATGGCTCTGGCTCCTATGTTGATCTTAAGGAATGGAAACGCACTGGTTCCGGCTTTGGAGTTTATCTCGGCATTTGGTTCAGGGGGGACACCTAACGTCAAGGTGAGAACCATCGCGAGTATCAACAAGCATGTGTATCTTTTCAAAACCGACCTTTCTTGTCTGATTCCTATCTTGGGCTTTCTACCATCTTATACTGTTTATCGACCTGTTTGGTCGGCGCTATAGAACTGACGTCGGATCCACTGCCGCTATCACCAACTCTTGGTGGTACGATTGATTATCGATACGATCAGACGCTGAATCGCTTTGCTCTGACCATCCTGTTCGGTTTCGCTGTCGACCAGGTAAACACCTTCCTGGACCATGCTTTCCCGCCAGATATCAGAATCGTTGTCCCGTGGGTTTTTCAGCGCCACGTCAAAAGTCATTGTCACGCTGTATGACAACACCACGTCATTGTCGTCATACTCAAACGGCTTGCGTTCATAACGAGTCAGAACACCGGACAGAGCCGCGTCGGCATTATCGGCGGAGACAACCTTGAAAGTTCCGTCGGCCAGAAAGGCATCGATCACCAGATCGGTCATGCGGTCGGCCAGATCATACTCGGTTGTCTTGTTGTCAAAACGGTCGACCGCTATCGTTTGGATGCTCGATTTCCCGGCCGGGTTGAACGTATAGACGCCGCAACCCAAGCCTAACAAAGCCGCTACAAGCGGTGCTAACGATATCCTATGTGCCATCAATCCTTCAACCCTTGAGCTTTGCGCACGTTCCCGTTTCCGAGCGACCCGCTCACTATTTTACCCCGCTTAATTACCAACTGGGCCAGGTTTACACCGCAGTGATAAGGCAGTTCGCGATAGTCCTGCATGTCCCAGATGACCAGGTCGGCCATACAACCAACTTCGAGGCGACCGATTCGGTCTTGTCGGTTGATAGCACAGGCGGCGTTGACCGTAACCGCCGAGATTGCTTCGGCTGCCGTCATTTTCATCTGTAATGCAGCCAGTGAGATAACCAGAGACAAAGATTCGGTGTTACTGGAACCGGGGTTGCAATCGGTCGACAGCGCCACGATGACACCAGCCTCGATCATTTCGCGGGCCGGAGCGTAGGTGGTCCCGGCCAGCGAAAAGGTGGTCGCGGGTAACAGAACCGCTGCCGTCCTGGATGCAGCCAAAGCCCGAATGCCTTCGGCAGAAGCGTATACGAGGTGATCGGCGGAGACAGCCCCCATTGAGGCGGCCAGCTCAGCACCGCCGGTGGAACCCAATTCATCGGCGTGGAACTTCAAACCAAGTCCTGAGTCCCTGGCGGCTTGCTGGATGCGACGTGATTCATCGACGTCGAACACACCTTTCTCGCAGAAGATGTCGGAGAACTCGGCCAACCCTTGCGCGGTAACCTTAGGCAACATTTCGTTGATTACCAGGTCGGCATAGGCTTTGCGGTCTTCGCGGTATTCGTCCGGAACTTCGTGAGCACCCAGAAAAGTCGGAACCAGATCGATGGGGTGCGTATTGTTGAGTTCGCGAATAATCTCCAACTGTTTGAGTTCAGACTCAGTCGACAGACCGTAGCCGGATTTGGCCTCGATAGTGGTGATACCGTGAGCCAACAGCCGGTCGAGCCGGCGCGAGGTCTTTTTGATGAGAACATCGGTGGGCGTGGTGCGCAGGTCACGAACCGAGGCTCGGATGCCGCCACCGGCAGCGGCGATTTCCATGTAGGTTTTGCCCTGGATGCGCATCTCGAATTCTTTTTCGCGCGTCATCGAGAACACCGGGTGAGTGTGCGGATCAATGAAACCGGGCGTGACAACCCGGCCGCAGGCATCGATCACCCGACATCCCTCAGCCAACGGCGCGCGGCCTTCAACCTCATCGGAACGACCCACCGCCAGCAGTTCCTCACCGGCTATGGCTACTCCCCCGTTCTCAACCAGAGCCAGTTGTTTCATCTGATCACCGAGTCGGGGAACGTCTCCCGCCATCGTGACCAACTGACCGATGTTCTTGACGAGTAGCGTGGCTTTCTTAATCGCCGGCATTTTCCGTAAGTCTCTGCTTTACTGTTCAGGTTCCAGCTTCGGGTAAGACCCGATAACAATACAACGGTCCCAATCTAACTGCCGACGGCTCAAAAATCAACCGTAGCGAGTCACTATTAGGATCAAACGGCTGGTCCAGAATCAGGAACTCGGCCCCCTGGCGCACCATGGAAGCGATGTTGTCGTACCCCCCGATGGTCTCGATTCGCCAGCCGTGGCGGTTCAACTGATAAAGACGAATCGGAGGAGTCTTGCCCTGAACAATCACCCGTGCCTGACGGGGAATGACCCTGTCGACATTCCTGCGAATGGCGTGGTATTCATCGGTGGGGCCGAACCGATGGTAGATACGTGCCACCGTGCTGATAGGCGCCAGTGCAATCAGGACAATCGCAGTCAGGCGGCGCCACCCGGATTCTCTCAGCAGCAGGGAAAGGCCGTAGCCGGTCAGTCCGGCCAGAGGGGCCGGAATTATCAACGTATAGTAATCGTGAGTGCAAGCGTGTGACGCCGTCAGGATGAAGACGATAAATGCAGCGATGATCCAAACCATGAACAGACCGCCGATCCGGGCGCGCGCCGCCCGGTAGAGTCCCCAAACGAACGCGGGGACCAGGATCCAGCCAATCCACAGTTCCCACGGCCATTGGAGAAACAGCTTCTTGAAAAACTGCGGTTGCAGGAAGTAGTCAGTAAAATCAAGCAAGGCCTCCCCGAGGTAAAAGACGTGACCACCCTCGGCTTTCAGTTGACGGGCGCGCCAGAACCAGCCCAGGACAGGCAGGAGTGTGGCGGCTACGTAGGCAGCCCACCACCAAAGGTGGTTCCTGCGCGAACTCCGATTTCGCCAGGTCACGTACAGAAAGGGCAGGTAGATCGAAAGTATCAGCGGCTTGATGCCGGCGGCCAGAACCAACAGGAGAACTGAAAGTAACCAATGGCGGAGTTTCTTGTCGTCAAGAAAGCGCAGGTAGAACAACACCGAACCCAGACCTAATGAGAGCATCCAGATATCCGGCATAATCTTGTAACTGTAGAAAAAAAACAACGGTGAAAAGGCCAACGCCCAGACCGAAAGAGAGGCTGCCGTCTGACTTAGCACTCTTCGAGTCAAACGATAGAAAAACCACAATCCAAGACAGGCTGCCAACAAAGTCAGCAGCCGCGCCACGGCATGATGTGGCCCCACCAGTTGATATACGAGAGCAACAGAGTAATTGTAAATGGGTAGTTCCGACCCGGTTACCCCGGAACCAGCCCCGCGTTGATTGACCCGAGGCTGGAGAAAAGTCATATCCTCCTGATAGTAATTCATCGCAATGGCGGCGGTGTCGGATTCACGCCACTGATGGTATCCGTTCGGAGGGGCGTTCAGTCGATAGAGATGCAGGACAAAAAAGAGAACCAGCGCGCTGTAGAACAACAACCGGGCGGAGGATTCTTCCTTGACGAAATTGATCATGATCGCACCGGCGCTGAGGTCGGACTGAGTAGCTTGTGCGCCGACTCGTGTGGCATAACTATTGGCCGTCAGACGCGGTGACAGTCTTTGGCTATCATTTCTTTAGCATCGGGATCTTGACCTTGTGTTTGCGCGCGAACTTGATCGCATCGGGGTAACCGGCGTCGGCGTGGCGGACGATGCCGCTGCCCGGATCATTGGTCAGGACCCTGTTGAGACGCTCGGCCATCTCTTTGGTGCCGTCGGCCACCACTACCATTCCGGCATGAATAGCGTTCCCGATCCCAACCCCGCCGCCGTGATGAATCGACACCCAACTGGCGCCGGAGATCGCACTGAGCAGGCCGTTCAGAAGAGGCCAGTCGGCTATAGCGTCGGAACCGTCGAGCATCCCTTCTGTTTCGCGGTATGGAGAGGCCACCGAACCGCAGTCGAGGTGGTCGCGACCGATTACTATAGGACCGGAGATTTTGCCTTTGGCGATGTAGTTGTTCATGATGTCGGCGAAGCGCGCGCGCTCGCCGTACCCCAGCCAGCAGATGCGGGCCGGCAAGCCCTGGAACGGAATCTGTTCGCGCGCCATTTTGATCCAGCGCACCAATGACTTGTTCTTGGCAAACTCTTTGAGAACGATCTCGTCGGTGACGGCAATATCATTCGGATCGCCCGACAAAGCGGCCCATCGAAACGGGCCACGCCCTTCACAGAACAGCGGGCGAACATACTCCGGCACAAAACCCGGATAGGCAAAGGCGTTGACCAGCCCACCCGTTTGAGCTTGCCCGCGAAGGTTGTTGCCGTAGTCGAACACCACCGAGCCGGCCTTCTGGAACTTGAGCATAGCGTCGCAGTGTTTAACCATCGACTCATAGGAACGCCTGATATAACCTTTGGGATCTTTCTTGCGCATCCGGTTGGCCTCGACCACCGTCAGCGCTTCCGGAACATAGCCGTTCAGTTCGTCGTGCGCCGAGGTCTGGTCGGTGACGATATCCGGCACGATCCCACGACGGAATATCTCCGGGAAAATCTCGGCACAGTTGCCCACCAGTCCAATCGAAATCGGTTCTTTCGACTTGGTATGTTCTTTGATCAGCTTGATCGCTTTGTCAAGAGTCTTCACTTTGACATGGCAGAAGCCCTGCTTGATGCGACGATTGATGCGGGCTTCGTCGACCTCAACCACCAGAATCGATGCGCCCGACATGGTGCCTGCCATCGGTTGCGCGCCGCCCATGCCACCCATGCCGCCGGTAAGGATCCATCTACTGCTCAGATCGCCGCCGAAATGCTTGTCGGCGATGGCTGCAAATGTCTCGTACGTTCCCTGGATGATTCCCTGAGTACCGATATAAATCCAACTGCCGGCGGTCATCTGGCCGAACATGATCAGCCCTAACCGTTCCAACTGACGGAATTTTTCCCATGTCGCCCAGTGCGGCACCAGATGGGAGTTGGCGATTATTACTCGCGGTGAATACTCGTGGGTGCGAAAAACGCCGACCGGTTTGCCCGACTGGATCAGCAGCGTCTCATCGTTCTCAAGTTTCTTGAGCGACTTGACTATGGCGTCGTAAGCTTCCCAGTTGCGCGCGGCCTTACCGCTGCCACCGTATATAATCAACTCCTCCGGTTTCTCGGCAACCTCCGCATCGAGGTTGTTGTTGAGCATCCTGAGGGCGGCTTCCTGATGCCAACCCTTGCATGACAGTTTCAGACCACGAGCAGCTTTGACTTTCCTGGGCTTCATCGACAGACTCCTGTTGTTATCCGGCGAATATAAAGCGGTAACCCGAGCAAGTCAAACAGTGAGTTTGGCGGTCGGCGGACCGC
>JAUWMW010000057.1 GCA_030612965.1 bacterium | reverse complement strand
CGCCTCCACTATCTGCTCCGATTCCGCCTGCGGAACGCGGGGATCGTTGGCGCCCTGTGCGATGAGCATCGGTATTATGATCTGGTCAGCTTTGTAAAGCGGAGACCGTGATTTCAGGAATTCCTCCTCGGTTTCCGGGTGGCCTATCCTCTTGTACATGATTTGCCGAAAAGATGACCAGTACGGCGGGATCGACGTAATCCACGAAACGAGGTTGGCGGGACCGACAATATCGACAGCGCAACAGAACAGGTCCGGGGTAAACGTAGCGCCGACCAGGGCCGCATAGCCGCCGTAGGAGCCGCCGTAGATAGCCACTTTGTCAGGATCGGCAAAACCTTGATCGACCGCCCACTTCACGGCGTCGACCAGGTCATCATGCATCTTGCCGCCCCACTCCTTATTGGAAGCGTTGAGGAACTCCTTGCCGTAGCCGGTGGAACCCCGAAAATTGACCTGGAAACAGACGTAGCCCCGATTGGCCAGCCACTGCGCTTCGGGATTGTAACCCCATGAATCACGGTACCAGGGACCGCCATGAACATTGAGAACCATCGGCAGGTTCTTTCTCTCCTTGTCGGGCGGATAAGTGACGTAGCCGTGGATCGTCAACCCATCGCCCGATGTAAACGACACCGGCTCCATCTTTGACAGCGTGTACTCCCGGAGCACCGGCCGGTGATCAAACAGGAAAGTCGCCTTCTTGGTGGCTCGGTCAAACGTGTAATACGGAATCGGCCCGTCATCGGCGTCAAACCCAATCAGCCAGGTATCATCGGCGTTGTCGCGGCTGCCGATGAACAGGTCGCCATGGTGGATTTTCCCGATAGCGTCGAGGTCCGGTCTGATGCTCTCGTCGATAATGACCGTCTCCTGGCGATCTTTCGTGAAGATCACGGCCTCGATTTCGTATGAATCGGGATTCTGAATTATACCACCTACATCATACTGCGGATCTTCGGCTATTACCTCTATATCACCTGAGGCGATATCCATCTTCAGCAGTCGGCCGGCATTGACATCGCGTGAATCAATCAAGTAAACGGACTTGCCGTCCTTTGTGAAACCCATGGGGCCGCTGATCATGGCGTCGTCAGGACCCCAGGTGATCAGTGTCTTGAACTTGCCTTTTCCGGTTTTTCTGATCAGGAAGTCATACCCACCCTCTTCAGTGGCGGCAAGGCAACCACGCACCTTGAATTCGGCATCGGTCACCCAGCCGAGGTAATTACCGGGATTCTCGGCCACCTTGGTTAGCTCGCCGGTGCTCAGCCCAAGGTGATAGACATCGTGCACTTGCGGATTGTCCTTGTTCATGCCGATGAGCAGTTCGTCGGGGAAGTTCTTGTTACGGTCGACAATCTGTATCTGGACGCCCTCGAATGGTGTCAGGCACTTGGTTACATTGGTCTCGATATCTACGCTGTACAGCAGCCAGTTTTCATTGCCGCCGTCATCCTGAAGATACATAATATGTTTGCTGTCACCGGCCCAGAAGTACCTTCTGATTCCGCGTAAGGTGTCCTCAGTGACAGGCCGGACATCTTCCTCGCCTATCGTACCAACCCAGACATTCAACACTCCGTCAACCGGGGCAAGATATGATATTTGAATGCCGTCGGGGGAGAGCCTCGGGGCGGCTTTCTCGGGGTTGCCGAACACAACATCCCGGGGAATCAGCTTAGTCTCTGTTTCAGTCACCTGCGTGCCGCAGGAAGCCAGAAACAAGCAGCCGCAAGCGAAGCTGAGAATCAGAATAGCTAATGCTTTTGGACTTTTCATGTAGGAACACTCCTTGTTTATGTTATGAATAGTGCTTTTCTATCCAAACCTGGTCCTCCCAGAGGACTTTACGAAAGCCCAAGTTACTGTTTACACGGTGGTTGTCAAGTTGCTTAGTTGCTTAGTTGCTTAGTTGTCAATTCGCACTGTCGGGGGAGGGTGTCATGGCCGGGTGACGTCGGCATATCAAATACCCCGAACTGAACGATTCGCTAACCTTCAGGCTGTAGTTTGCCCGGCATTGATGAGTGATTCAAAATACACCATGCTCAGGATAGTTGGTATCTACCAGCGACTCAGCAATCACAATGTACCGGATTTGGAACCACCAGGAAATAAGAAATGTGGCATGTCCCCTCGCTATTTGCTCAGCCCGACGGTACTTGGCTGCTATATGAACGATTCAGTTGAGATCGTGGCGCATACTAGAGATAGCTGGAAATCGGTCAGTCCAATAATACTTGTAGTAGCCAGCACCCACATTGGTGTGTATATTCAGAATTGTGGAACCGCAAGAGACCGGAGATGGCTGTGACCCGAAAGCGTATTCTCGTAGTCGAAGACGAGCAAGACATAGCTGAAATGATCGCGTACAATCTGGAGCGCGAGGGTTTTCAGGTTGAGTCCGCACATTCCGGAGAGGAAGGGCTCAGCAAAGCGAAGGCAGATCATCCTGATCTGGTTGTTCTGGATATTATGCTTCCCGAGATGAATGGTCTCGATGTCTGCAGGGCTCTCAGATCAGACAGGGCCACTCAGGGTATTCCGATCGTCATGCTGACGGCGCGCGATGAAGAGATTGATGTCGTAACAGGCCTTGAGGTCGGTGCCGATGACTACATTACCAAGCCGTTCAGCCCGAAAGTTCTGATTGCTCGTATTCGAGCCGTTTTGCGCCGGCGCAGGGAATCGGAGGAATCGAGATCAGAATTCCTGCAAGTGGGGAAACTGACTATGGACCGCGGGAAACACCGGGTCATGGTGACTGGTAAAGCAGTCGAACTCACCCACACAGAGTTTGAACTTCTTTGTGTGCTTGCTCAGCGCCCCGGCTGGGTTTTCAGCAGATCCCAGTTGATCGATTCCCTGCGAGACGGACAACTTGTGATAACTGATCGAGCTATTGACGTCCAGGTAGCCAACTTGCGAAAAAAACTGGGTGCGTGCGGACACTATATTCAGACTGTCAGAGGCGTTGGCTATCGGATGACGGAGACACCATGAAACGTCGCAAGCTGTTCTGGAGGATATATCCCTACTACTTTGTCATAATCGTCGTTTCGCTTGCACTGACTGCTTTCTACGGTGCTCGCGAGATGAGGGCTATGTACATTGATGAGATTACCATCACACTTGAAGCACATGCTCAGATCGCAGAGCGACTCTTGAAACCCCTGCTGCTGGCGGGTGATGCCACGCGACTGGATCAAGAGTGCAAGGAATTCGCAAGTCTCTCCAACATCAGGATTACGATGGTAAATGCCGACGGTATCGTGCTTGGCGATTCTGATGAAGACCCGCTCACAATGGAAAACCACGGCACACGCCCGGAGATAGTACAAGCCTCCTTCGGAGAAGTCGGCCTGACGACACGATACAGCAACACGCTGCAAACGACCATGATGTATGTAGCCGTTCCTGTGAGGGAAAACGATGAGATTGTCGCTGTTGTGCGAGCAGCCGTACCTGTTTCGGCCGTCGAGGATACTCTTGCCTCCTTTTATCAGGATATCATGATTGGCGGCGTAGTCATCGTGGTGCTGGCAGCTCTGGTCAGTGTGGCGGTTCTTCGACGCCTGACAGGTCCCCTCAGAGAATTGCGAGACGGTGCCAGCCGATTTGCTGATGGCGACCTCGGCGCCAGGCTGCCGGTGCCGGATACCGAGGAGATTGCGGACCTGTCCGAATCGATGAACAGCATGGCCGCGCAGCTTGACGAGCGCATTTCCATAATTGTGGAACAGCGTAACGAACGGGAAGCAATTCTTTCGAGCATGTCGGAAGGTGTGCTGGCGCTTGACACGGACGAGAAAATCGTCTCACTCAATCGGGTTGCTGCTGACTTACTTGGGCTGGACCCGGAGCAATCTCGCGGCAAAGCGATCCACGAGGTAGCCCGTATCCCCTCGCTATTGGAGTTCGTCGAAAAGGCACTGCATAGCTCCGACCCCACAGAGGTAGAAATTAACCAGCAGGGTATGCCCGATAGATGTCTCCAGACGCATGCCGCCACCTTGAAAGACAGTTCGGGTGAACGTGCCGGTGTGGTTTTGGTATTCAACGACATCACCAAGCTGAAGAAATTGGAGAGCGTCCGTCGTGATTTCGTAGCGAATGTCTCACACGAGTTAAGAACACCCATTACGGCAATAACCGGATCGGTGGAAACTCTCCTCGGAGGTGCTCAGAACAACCCGGAAGACAACAAACGATTTCTTGAGATGATAGCAAGGCACTCCGACCGGCTCAACAGCCTGGTCGATGACCTGTTGTTACTAGCGCGCTTTGAGAGCGAGGTGGAGTCGGACGATGTAGAACTGAGGCGTAGCCGATTGTCAGACGTTCTGCAGGCTTCGATACAGGCATGCCAGGAGACAGCCAGACAACGCCGAGTCGTCGTTACTTGCTCCTGCGATCCCGGCTTGGAAGCAAATGTGAATCAAGGCCAGTTTGAGCATGCGGTCTCCAATCTCATTGACAATGCCATCAAGTACAGCGAAGAAGGCTCCAGTGTTACTGTAAAGGCAATCGCCACCGTCCAGGGAATAATGGTCTCAGTGCAGGATTATGGGGTAGGCATTGCCGCCGAGCACTTGCCACGTCTTTTTGAGCGGTTCTACCGAGTTGAGAAGTCCCGAAGTCGAGAGGCCGGCGGAACCGGCTTGGGTCTGGCCATCGTTAAGCATGTCGTAGTTGCGCACGGCGGGCGGGTCAGTGTTGACAGCACTCCCGGCGAGGGGAGCACATTCAATATTTATCTTCCCGTGCGGCAATAAGATCGCGCAGCCTTACTGTCTCCAGTGCCAGCCAACCGGGCGACAGAAATACACCAATATCTAACCTGTCCTTAACATATTCTTAACATCCTGAGTGCTAATTCGCCTCCGTATGCGTTGTGCTGACATTCGACTAGTGGAGGTACTATGGAATACGTGCTCAAGAGTACGCTGGTGAGAGCACTGCTTCTATCGCTGACAGCAGTGGTAGTGTTCGCTCAGGCCGGAATGGCCGGAAACTGGTGGGAGAAGGTCAAGATCAAAGGAGATCTTCGCTATCGTCATGAAATGATTGACAAGGAAGACAAGGATGACCGCCACAGGCATCGCGTTCGTGCCCGTCTCGGTATCTTTGGTGATGTCTCACCGTATACTAAAGTGGGTATCCAACTCGCCACCGGTTCCAATGATCCCGTATCAACTAACCAGACCCTCGACGGAGCATTCAGCACCAAACAGGTTGGTATCGATCTCGCCTATTTCGAAGCAAGTCACCCCCGGTTGCCGGGCTTGAATGCAAAGGGTGGCAAGTTTAAGAATCCGTTCTTCAAGCCGGGGAAATCAGAATTGATATGGGATGGTGACTGGAATCCGGAAGGTGGCGTGGTCGCATTCAAGAAGAAATCAGGCGACTTCGATCTGACTTTGACAGGCGCCGGATTCTGGATCGACGAGCGATCCTCCTCTGATGATTCATACATCGCAGCCGGACAGGTGGTCGGCCGGCTGCATTTCAATGAGAAAAAATCTAACCTCACATTTGGCGGAAGTATCTTCAACTATGTCAACGCAGAGGGTTTTGAGCCGTTTTTTGACCAAGATGATGCAATGGGCAACTCAATTGTAGGGGTCGTTTCGGGTGAAGACACGGTTGAAGTGTACGCAAGTGGTTTTGAACTCGTGGAGCTATTTGGCGAATTCACGCACAAGTTCGAGAGCACTCCAGTTACTGTCATGTTTGATTACGTGACCAACAGTGCGGCGGATAGTCTCAATACCGGCTGGCTCTTTGGCTTGCGGGTGGGCAAGGCCAAGGAACCGGGATCCTGGGAGTTCCGATACATCTACCGTAATCTTGAAGCAGATGCAGTCCTGGGGATGTTCACAGACTCGGACTTCCGAGGTGGTGGCACGGATGCTAAGGGGCACGAGGTCGGAGGGGCCATTCAACTGGCAGCCATTACCGCATTCAAGGCAAGCTACTTCATAAACGAGATCGGTCTGGAAGCAGAGGAAACCGAGGGTTTCAACCGAATGCAAGTAGACCTCCAATTGAAGTTTTAGAGATAATACAGCAACTATAGATGAAGGAGACAATCATGAAACAGGTGATGACAATCGGAATGGTGCTGGTTTTTGCCTGCGGTATGCTGGTGGCCAGCAATTCGATTACAATCAAGGGTTCTGATACTCTCGTGCGACTCGGTCAGCGATGGGCTGAAGAGTACATGAAAGAGAATCCGGATGTTGTGATCCAGGTTTCAGGGGGTGGTTCCGGTACGGGCATAGCCGCACTTCTGAATGGTGCGACCGACATCTGCGAGGCTTCGCGCGACATGAAGGAGAAAGAATACAAATTGGCTGAACAGAAAGGGATCAAACCGTACCGTATCTCGGTGGCATTGGATGGTATCTCAGTCTTCCTGCACGAGGCTAACCCGGTCAAGGAACTCAGCTTTGCCCAACTCAAGGGCATGTACACGGGGGCTATTACCAATTGGAAAGAGGTTGGCGGCAATGATGCACGAGTAATCCTTTACGGTCGGGAGAATAACTCCGGGACGTACGCCTTCTTCAAGAAGCAAGTACTCAACAAAGAAGACTATTCAGAGTACACACAGACCCTTCCGGGCACTGCTGCGGTGGTCAATGCCGTGTCCAAAGACAAGAACGGAATTGGCTATGGAGGCATTGCCTGGGCAACCGGAGTCAAGTTCGCCGCAGTACGAAAGGTTGATGCTGATCCGGCCGTACTACCGACAATGGAAACGATTTCCAGTGGTGACTATCCGATCTCGCGCGACCTATACTGGTTCTTCAACGGCGAGCCGACAGGCGAACTCAGGAAGCTGGTCAACTGGGCACTTTCCAAAGAAGGTCAGAAGGTAGCTGAAGCGATGGACTACATCCCGCTTCCCAAAGAGCGCGCTCTGGCTGAGATGGTGGATTAGTGTAACTCGACAGTCCCCCTTGCCTGGCCGGCAACAATACAGGCGCGATGTTCCCTGGACGTCGCGCCACACGTTAGTTGAGAACGAATGGAACAACTGATATTCAAACCAAAGTCGCGATGGCGCGAGTTCTTTGGCGAGAAACTGATCTCGGTCAATGCCTTCGTAGCCCTGATTGCTATTCTGTTGATCTTTGTGTTCATCTTCAAAGAAGCCATTCCAATCTTTGTTGATGACTACGTGAAAGAAGACGCCAGTCTGGACAAGATGGTGTTCAAACAGCAGTACTACGAAGGACGGGAAGCGAAATGGTCCTGGCAACCGAACTCAGAGGTACCAAAGTTCTCTCTCTGGCCTCTGTTTATCGGTACCCTGAAGGCTTCACTGGTAGCTATGCTGTTTGCCATTCCTCTCGGTGTTGGGGCAGCGATTTACTGCTCGGAGTTTGCTTCTCGGCGCATACGTGAGATTATCAAACCTGCGATAGAAATGCTGGCTGCAATTCCCTCAGTTGTTCTCGGCTTCTTTGCTCTGATGGTATTGGCAACTGCTCTGCAGAATACGCTGGGACTGACATTCAGGCTGAACGCCATCAACGCCGGCATTGCTCTTGGTCTGGCGGTTATTCCAATTGTGTTCACCGTGGCTGAAGATGCGATGACTTCAGTACCACATTCACTTCGCGATGCAGCCACTGCACTGGGCGCCAACCGCTGGCAAGTTTCATTAACTACGGTTCTACCGGCTGCGATTCCCGGCATTTCCGCCGGTGTAGTGCTTGGCTTCGGTCGCGCAGTCGGCGAGACAATGATTGTGCTTATGGCATCCGGCAACGCGGCAATTGTCTCAGCAAGTTTTCTTGATTCGGTGCGAACTTTCTCTGCCACCATCGCCGCCGAACTGGCCGAAGTAGTGTTTGGCGATACCCATTATCATGTACTGTTTATGATCGGGTCGCTGCTGTTTGTGTTCACATTTCTGATAAACCTCAGTGGTGACATCGTCCTGACTCGACTCAAAGAACGGTTACAAGGGAAGGCGACATGAAGACGATCGAGTTGCAGCCAAACACCAACTCTTTGGAAGTGGTTGGTCATCTGAAATTCGGACGCAAGCGTCGCGGATTCATTCCCCGCGGCGTGACTTTCCTGGCCGTGCTGATAATTCTTCTCATGCTGGCAGTCATCATAGGCAACATCGTCATCGGTGGCACCCCTACCATTAGCTGGGAATTCCTGACCCATCCTCCTGAACAAGGTATGGAAGCCGGTGGCGTATTCCCGGCTATCTTCGGCACAGTGGCCTTAGTGATCCTGATGGTCATTGCAGTAATTCCGATCGGTGTGTTTACGGCCATCTATCTGCAGGAGTACACATCGCCGAAGTCGCGAATCACTCGTCTGATCCGGATCGCCATCAATAACCTGGCCGGAGTGCCTTCGATTGTTTTCGGTCTTTTCGGTCTCGGTTTTTTCATTGCCTTTGTTGGCGGTGGATTGGATTCGCTGTTCTATCCCGAAGAAGGACCGGTGTGGGGTCAACCGGCAATCATATGGGCTTCGCTGACACTAGCCCTGCTTACCCTGCCGGTTGTAATTATATCGACCGAAGAGGCGTTGCGTACGATCCCACGAGAACTTCGCGAAGCCAGTTATGCTCTCGGTGGCACTAAATTGCAGACGATCTGGCGCATTATCATTCCCCAGGCGACGCCGGGCATTCTGACTGGTTCCATCCTGGCAGTGTCACGAGGGGCGGGCGAAGTCGCCCCGATTATGTTCACCGGTGCAGCTTATTATCTACCCTACCTGCCAACCAAACTAAACGATCAGTTCATGGAACTGGGGTATCACATATATGTCATGGCAACGCAGTCACCGGATATTGAAGCCACCAAGCCACTCCTTTACGGAACGGTTCTGGTACTGTTGTTGTTAACGTTTTCTTTGAATTCAGTAGCGATCCTGATTCGATCGCGGATGAGGAGAAGCCGTGTCAGCGCTCAGTAATACCAACAGCATGAAGGCGCTGAGTGTCACGACGGCGGTATCAGACGAGTTGCAGCCAGATATCAAGTTCAAGATGATTGTTGAAAACCTGAATTTCTCGTACGGTAGCGTTCAGGCATTGTTTGATATCTCGATGAAGATCAGGCGAAATCGCGTGACCGCATTGATCGGTCCCTCTGGCTGCGGTAAGTCGACTTTCCTGCGAGTGCTCAACCGGATGAATGAGACCATTCCTGGAACCAGCATGGAAGGCACGGTACTGCTTGACGGCCGCAATATCTATGAAGATTTCGACGACCCATCTGCGATTCGCACCCGCGTCGGGATGGTCTTTCAAAAGTCCAACCCCTTTCCAAAGTCGATCTTCGACAATGTTGCCTACGGTTTGCGTGTCAACGGTATCAAGAACAAGCAATTGATCATTCAGGTTGTTGAGCAGTCGCTAAGGCGGGCAGCACTTTGGGAAGAGGTGGAGGACAAGCTGGATAATAGCGCATTCATGCTTTCGGGCGGTCAACAGCAGCGGCTATGTATAGCCAGGGCGTTAGCGATCAGACCGGAAGTGATCCTCATGGATGAGCCGGCCTCGGCGCTCGACCCGATATCAACGGCGAAGATCGAGGATCTGATCGGAGAATTGCGAAAACACTACACAATCGTCATCGTCACGCACAATATGCAACAGGCAGCACGAGTCTCTGATCATACCGGCTTTTTCTACGAGGGGCGTTTGATTGAATACGGACCTACCAAACAGATATTCACAAGACCGGCTAAGAAAAAGACGGAAGACTACGTTACGGGAAGATTCGGTTAAGTCAGGAAAACAACCATGACCAAACACTTTCAGAATGAGATCGAAAGACTCAAGAAGAAAATACTACGTTTCGCTGCAATGGTGGAAGAGGCGTTGCAGAAGGCCGTAAAAGCCGCTACTGAGAGGAATATCGAACTGGCTGACAGAGTGATCGATTCAGATCAGGCTATCGACTCGTATGAAATCGAAGTGGAGGAAGATTGCCTGAAGATTCTGGCGCTTCATCAACCGGTTGCAGCCGATCTTCGGTACGTCGTAGCCGTCTTGAAAATTAACAGCGATCTTGAAAGGATCGCTGATCTGGCCGTCAATATCGCCGAACGCGCCAGGGATCTAACCATACGATCCAACGGAACCCCTTCGTTTGATTTGGAATCTATGCTGGACGCCGCTACGATAATGGTCAAACAGAGTGTTGATGCCCTGGTGAAACATGATATTGTCATTGCACATGAGGTGATCCAGAGTGATGATCAAGTTGACGATCTCCATAGAGAGGCTTACCGATACGTGCAGAAACAGATTCAGGCTTATCCTGAGAACGTTGAGTCTCTTATCAGTCTGCTGAATACCACCAGGGATCTTGAGAGAATCGCAGATCACGCCACGAATATTGCCGAAGACGTCATCTACATGATCGAGGGCGAAATTGTGCGGCACCAGGATCGCGACAACTAACCCCAGAGTCTGACAGGAGTTCTCTACGATATGGTAGCCTCAGGACGCGTCTAAGGACAGTGCCGTGTCAGTCAACGGTGGATTGTTCATGTTTTCCCTCCTGCTCCCTTTGGTACTTCAGACGGGCAGTCAGAATAATTGATCCAATTCAATGTGTGGCATGTCAGTTTCCGCCGCCAGCCGCTGCGCCAACGGCGTCCTACGGGAGCAACTGGATATTATGACAATTGTGCGGTTGATGTGAGCGAAGTAAGGCGCAGATGCGCCCGGCACCAAATGGAAACTGCGGACCCAAATCAGTACCCCCGGCAGGACTCGAACCTGCTACCCTCTGCTTAGAAGGCAG
>JAUWMW010000063.1 GCA_030612965.1 bacterium | reverse complement strand
ACATCGTTGAACTTGACGGCCACAAGCTGCGAGATACCGGGCTGCTCCATGGTCACGCCGTAGAGATTTTCGGCCGTCTCCATGGTAATTTTGTTATGCGTGATGATGACAAACTGGGTTTGCAGAGAGAACTTGTGAATGATATTTAGAAAGCGCCGACAGTTGGCATCATCAAGGGGGGCATCGATCTCATCAAGGACGCAGAACGGCGAGGGTTTGACCTGGTAGAGGCTGAACAGCAGCGCAATCGCAGTAAGGGCGCGCTCACCGCCGGACATCATAGTGATCGACAGCAGCTTCTTACCGCGCGGTCTGGCAATAATCATGATATCCGACTCCAGCGGTTCGGATGGATCCTCAAGGTAGATATCGGCCTCGCCCCCGGTGAAGAGATCCACAAACAGTCTCTTGAAATTGCCGCGGGCTTTCTCGAACGTCTCCAGAAAGAGCTGCTTGGCGGTCTGGTTGATCTTCGAGATAGTTGTTTTAAGGTCATCCTTGGCTGTGGTCAGATCATTAAGCTGCTCGGAGAGGAAGGCTTCTCTCTCACACGCCTTGCGGTACTCTTCCAGCGCCAGCAGATTGACAGCGCCGAAGTTTTTGAACCGCTCTTTCCGGTCGGCGAGGTAGGCGCGTGCTTCCTCATCGGTGCGCTTGTCGTCGGGTCGCACTATTTCGACAGTGTCGATGTCAAGCTCGTACTCGTCGCGAATGCGCTGCCCGATAGCACCGATCTCGGAGTCAAAGGTGTTGATACGCATTTCGATCTGGTGTATTTGCTCGCTCAACGAATCCTTATCGGTGCGGACTTCCTTCAGTTGTTCCTCGCGCTGCGAGACGCGGGCCATGACATCGGCCTGAACGCCTCGCAGCCGGTTCTGCCGTTCGGTGGCCTCGGTGCGACTGTGAAACACTGTTTTGAGAGTCTGCTCAAGTTCGGATACTCTTTCATCAGCGTTCGCGATCTCCAGCCCGGCGCGCTCAATCTCGTTCTGTTTAGCGCCGGTCGTGTTCTCGATCTCGAGTTTTAGCTCGGCCAGGTGGGATATCTTGCTTTCGATCTGTTCGGTGCGGCTGCGCGATTCGACCATCTCCACTTGCAGCTTCGACACCTGATCGAGAAGAACCGCCACCTTTGCTTCCAGAGATTCAAGATCGTTGCCGGCTTGGGACATGCTCCCGACCAGCGTCTGCTTCTGGTCGGCCAGTTGATTGAAGTCGATGCCCAGCGTGTACTGCTGACTACGAATCTTCTCGAGCTTGTCCGACTGGTTGCGGCGTTCTTTTTCCAGCCGAGCGAGCTCATCCTCAATCGTGCCCAACCGGTACTCGGTCTCGCTGGTCTTTTGCCCGGCCTTGTTAAGCTCTTCGGTAAGGCTGTCCAACTTGTCGGCCAATTGCGTCGACTCGGCGCGAGCGGCGGCTATCTCGGCATTGTTGCGATCTTTGTTTCTCTGTGCAAGCTCCTGCTTCTCAGTAATCGCGGCAATCATACGATCCTGCTCAGCTAACTTTTCCTCACGGCGGAACAACGGAAACTTTTCCTCGGCCCCGCCGGCAATGATGTTTCGGCTGTAACGCATACCGTCGGTGGAAACGGCGCTGAACCCGTACGGCAGTCGTTCAAGTATCTCTTTCGGGTCGGCGCCGGCTTCGAATACGGCGGTGCGGGACAGGACAGCCTGCATTAGCGGTCTGAGTTCGTCATCCGTTGTAACGGAGCGGTCCAGCCAGCCGAGGAAACTCTCCGACTCGATTTCCGGACGCTTCACCAGCGGGTTGATAGTACCGGTGTCGGGCACCAGGATGCCGACCTTGCCTTTGCCCTCGGTCTTGAGATACTCGATGATCTGTTCGGCGTGCGGACGATTGTCGCAAACGATGAACCCGGCCATTTCACCCAGGGCGGCCTCCATAGCCGCTTCCAGCCCTTCCGCCGGCACAAACTTCTCGGCGACCGTGCCGTGTATGCCTGAAAAGCGGTCTTTGATCTCCATGACCTCCACCACGCCGGTAGCGTAACCTTCATAGTGCAGAATCATGTCCTCGAGCAGGTTGCGTCGCGCCTGGCAGGCCTCCAACGATGCACCCAGATTGGACAACTCAAGCGAAAGCTCCTCCCCCTTCTCGATCAACTGTTCGATACGTTCCGACACCGCAGCTTCAGACTCCTCAGTGGCTTCCTTGTCGGCCTTGAGGTCGGCCAGAGCTTGTTGCTCCTCGACCAGACGGGCCTGCAACTGAGTACGATGGGTCTGCTGCTGTGAGACTTGCTGCTGCAGGTCGGCTACTATCTCGCCGATCTCTTGTTCCTGTCGACGCAGGTTGTCGTCTTCGGTTTTCCCGGAGGAGAGCTTGCCCTCCAGATCAATCAGCTTCTTGTTGTCATCCTCTTTGACCGCCCGCGCCTGAAGCAGTTCCCGGTCGGCGACAGCTTGTGCACTCTCAGCCTCGGTCAATCGTTCGGCACGATTCTCATGCTCCGTTTTCTGGTCGATCAAATCCTGATGACTCTGTTGAGTCTGCTCGGTAAGGATCTCCGTGCGCGCCTTGAGAGCCTGAATATCGTTCTGGTTGCGCTCGATTAGTGAGCGGGCGTTGGCCCGCTTCTCCACCAGAATGGATATCTCGCGTTCGAGACCATGAGCTTTCTCGGAAACATCGAACACTTCGTTGCTGATGGAACTGAGGTTCTGTTCGAGGTCGATTTGTTCCTTGCGGTCGTTTTCCAGTTGAGATGAAACGCGATTGACCAGCGCCTCTCGCTCCACGCGGCGATCCGTCAGCGTGCCTAATTCATCTCGCAATTGCTGCTTTTCCGTTTGAGCATTGGCCAGCCGAGCGCTGCTCAAGTACAGTTCCCAGTCCTTGATTTCATTGAGTAGATTCTGATATCGCTGTGCCTTCTTTTGCTGTCGGTTCAGCGAACGAACCTGCGTCTGCACCTCGGAGTAGATATCATTCAGGCGCAGCATATCGCCCTCGGTGGCTTCGAGCTTACGCAGCGCCGCCTTCTTACGCTGTTTGTATTTGGTGATGCCAGCCGCTTCCTCAAAGAGGAAACGACGTTCCTCGGCCTTGTCGGAAATAACAGCATCGATCATATCCTGTTGAATCACGGAGTACGAATGAGCGCCCATCCCCGTGTCGTAAAACAAGTCATGGATATCGCGAAGTCGGCAGGGAACCTTGTTCAGCAAATACTCCGATTCACCGGAGCGAAACAGTCGCCGCGTCACCTGTACTTCATTGTATTCGGTCGGCAGGACGCCACGGTTGTTGATCAGAGACAAGGTCACCTCGGACATGCCGAGCGATCTCACATCGCGCGTACCGTTGAAAATGACCTCCTCCATCTTACTTCCACGCAGGAGACTGACGCGTTGCTCACCAAGTACCCAGCGCATAGCATCGAGTATGTTGGTCTTGCCGCAACCGTTTGGCCCCACGATGGCCGTTATGCCGGTAGAGAAATGCAATGCCGTTTTGTTTGCAAATGACTTGAAACCGAGGATGTCGAGCCGCTTTAGATACACAGTGCCTCCGAATTGATCAGTTGGCGCTCCCGACCGAGGACGGGTTGCCGGCAGACTTGATGATTGAAAGGGTTTTCAGCATGGAGCGATAAATATTTCGCTCGTCCCGCAGATATCTGGTTTTGATTTCAAGGTTATAGAACGGTTTCCCCAGTTGGTTTCCGCGACCCACCCGCACCGCCGCGGGAAAACTCAGCAGAATTGCCGAAGTGAACGGCGACGGTTCCAGATTAAGATCGAGCACCAGGTCAAACTCGTATTCCTTTAGCATCTTGATATAGGTCCCCTTGGGCAGGCCTGTCCAGGTCATCTGGTCGGCCGACGGCGAGAGTATGTGAAACCCCCTGCGGGGGTAAATGTCGTTGACTCTGATGCCGGGTTGCGACAGCAGAGTGATCTCGGTCGTCTTGAACATTTCCTTGATGGTCGGCAGGAACTGTTTCAGAAGAGTGAGTTCTCTCAAGCCGCCCGGCAGGCAGACAAGAATGTGTTTCGGCCTGGCCAATGATGACGGAAAGGCCAACTGCTGCGGTTCCATACGGTTCTTCAGTTGGTTCAGTTTGATACGGCCGACCAGTGATCTGAAACTCATGTTCACCCGCCTATCTCAAATACTATCTTGCGGTTCATCATCGGACAACGATGGTTCCTCGGTGGCCATCGCGCTGCCGGTTGTATCTTCACTTGCAGACATCGTCTGGTTAGTCAGCGACGGTGGTGTTGCACTTACCGATGGCCGACCCGTGCTGCTGGAGGTCGTCAACGGTCGGGCAAGAAATCGATGGAGGTTGATCTGATCGACTTCGATGCCGGCGATGCGACCGGATTCCGGGTTGCGAAGATTGACCGGTTGTCCGTTGAGTTCAATCGATACGGCCGAAGGCACCCCCACCGAGACTCTCATTCTATACTTGGCCGTCACTTCGTATCGTCGGCCCGGTGTCAGGGTGCGGTAAATGGCAGTATCACCGTCAGCCAGCACCGAGGCCCAGCTTTCCGTCCGAGCGACAAGGACCAACGTCAAGGCAGCCGGCTCCGCGTAGGCCGGGACGTTCCAGTCGTAACCGGCCAACTCATCGCTCCCGGATGGTGTGATCGTCGATGGTTCCACGTCGGCCACCTCGGTGGAGTCAACTACCGCCTCTGTTACAGATTCCTTGAGGAACAGTTCGTTCACGGCCACAACGATTACAAACAGGACCACCACCGCACCCAGCATGTAAACCAATCGGGAGACTTGCCGTCGTGAGCCGTTCGTAGTCGCGCTTTCGGCCCGTTCTCCAGCAGTTTCGCCGGATACGGAGTCAGATTCGGGATCGTCCGCCCTGGCGGCGGCAGACTGCTCGGATGATATCATATCCTGTTCGATTGCCTCGACGGTGGCCTCGTAGTCAATTCCCAACGCTTCGGAATAGGACTTGGCAAACAGTTTGAAGTAAAGCTCCGACGGCAGGCTGGTACTGTCACCATTCTCAATCGCCTCAAGATGAGCCAGAGAGATTTTCAACTCCGCGGCCAGATCGTCCAGCTTTACATCCTGCCGCGTCCGTTCCATCTGGAGCAGCTTTCCAATCTTCACGTATAGTTCCGTCATGGTCGTACGTGCGTTCCTACCGTTACAACTTCAATACTCGTCCCGCCAGTTCATCCAGCAAAAGACGTGGTAAACCGATCACATTATCCAGTTGACCCTCGATTCTGTCAACTAAAAAGCCCCCCATCCCCTGAATACCATACGCTCCCGCCTTGTCCATCGGTTCGCCGCTGGCGATATACCTTCGAATCTGATCGCTGCCGACGTCGTTAAAGAACACTCTGGTGAGTTCGTAGCCGGAGGCGACCACCTCACCGCATCGAACCAGCGCCACCCCTGTACAGACCGTGTGCTGCTGACCTGAGAGGGTTGTCAGAATACGCATAGCATCCGGCTCGTCGACAGGTTTGCCCAGCAGTTTGTTATCGAGCACTACAATGGTATCACAACCGATCACGACACGTTCCTTGTCGGTACGATGGGACACCCAGACTGCCTTCTCCCCTGCAATTCGCTCGGCAAAATCGTACGGTTTCTCGTCAGGTCGACGATGTTCATCAATTCCGGGGATGATCTGATCGAAGGAAACACCGGTTTCAGATAGTAGCCTGTCCCGCCGTGGTGAGCGGGAACCGAGCACCAACCGGTAGCGCTCGGCCAGGAGCAGGAGGTGCTTATACATCATGGTCAATGATGATCGTGACCGGTCCCTGGTTCACGAAACGAACATCCATACGAGCACCGAACAAGCCGCTCTGCACCTTGAGTCCGGAGCGTTTGACTTGTTCGATGAAACATTCATAGAGCCGCTCGGCCTCTTTTGGCTCCTGGGCATCGTTGTAGGACGGCCGTCTCCCTTTGCGCGTATCGGCGTACAGGGTGAACTGTGAAACGATCATGATCTCGCCGCTGACATCAATCGCTGAGAGATTCATCTTGCCGTCGTCGTCGTCGAAAATGCGTAAATTTACCAGCTTGTCGGCCAGCCAGGTGCACGAGGCTTCCTGGTCACCACGTTTCGTCCCGAACAGCACCAGCAATCCTTTTGATGTCGCGCTGTGCGTTTTGCCGTCGATTAGAACTTCGGCATCTGTTGTTCTCTGCACTACCAGCCGCATTACACTCCTTTGAGCGCTGAATATATGGCAACGGCGGTCAAAGACAAACGGATTTAGAAAGTTGGCGTAAGAATAGCATAAATCACTTGCATTCCATATAGGACAGGTGTTGATTTGTGCGCATGGATGCACGCAGCAGGTCTTTAGGGATCGACATCGGTTCGGTGTCGGTGAAGTTGGTACTGGTCGAGAACGACAAAATCGTAACCTCGGCCTATCGTCGTTTTCAGGGTAATCCGTTCGAGACACTCAGAGAACTGCTCGATGAGCAGTTCGGTCATCTCACCGCACAGTCATTCTGTCTGGGCGCCAGCGGGATCGGCGGCAAGACCGCCCGGGAGGTGCTGGGTGGTCGTTTCTTTGGTGAGATCGGCGCCCTCGCTGCCGGGAACTACCGGATTGTCCCTGAAGCAAAGACCGTTATCGAAATGGGTGGCGAGGATTCCAAGCTGCTGCTTCTCGACAGCGAACGACAACTGGTTGTCGATTTCGCTATGAACGCGCAGTGCGCCGCCGGTACCGGCTCGTTTTTGGATCAACAGGCGGGTCGTCTGAAGATCAGCATCGAGGATGAATTCGGTCAACTGGCGCTGAAATCGAAGAACCCACCGCGCATCGCCGGGCGCTGTTCGGTATTCGCCAAGACCGACATGATCCACTTGCAGCAGATAGCCACGCCCGACTATGACATCGTGGCCGGTCTCTGTTTTGCCGTGGCGCGCAATTTCAAGAGTTCGATCGCTCGCGGCAAGAAGTTCATTAAGCCAATCGTTTTTGAAGGCGGCGTGGCCGCCAACCCCGGAATGGTGCGAGCTTTCACAGAGATTCTCGAACTCGAACCGGGCGAACTGATCATCCCGAAACATTTCAACACTGTCTGCGCTCTGGGGGCGGCACTATTGGCCCAGCAGAAGAAGAGCGTGGTGGAGGATTTCGATCCGGCCAAGATCGATGCCTACCTCAAGTACCGCAAGGTGCCGGATTCCGGGCGTGAGGCGCTTTCGTTCAATTTTCCCGACACCAAACATTACGACATTACGCTGGCAGCCAGGCCAGAGGATATCGACAACCTGGACGTTTTCCTGGGCATCGATGTCGGATCACTCTCAACGAACTTAGTGCTGATCGACAAAGATCAGCGCGTCATCGCCCGACGCTACCTCATGACCGAGGGTCGTCCGATTGAGGCGGTTCGCCGAGGACTGGCCGAAATCGGCGAAGAAGTGGGGAATCGCGTTAACATCCTGGCCGTCGGGACTACCGGTTCCGGGCGTTACCTTACCAGCGATTTCGTCGGTGGTGATGTCGTCCGCAATGAAATCACTGCTCAGGCTACGGCTGCGGTCGCCATTGATCCCGACGTCGACACTATCTTTGAGATCGGTGGCCAGGATTCCAAGTATATCTCGATCGACAACCGAGCGGTGGTCGATTTCGAGATGAACAAAGCCTGCGCCGCCGGTACCGGATCGTTCCTGCAGGAACAAGCGGAAAAGCTGGCTATACAGATCGAGCATGAATTCGGCGAGAAAGCCTTGAGGGCAAAGTGTCCGGTCGGCTGCGGCGAACGCTGCACGGTGTTCATGGAATCCGATCTGGTGGCGCATCAGCGCACCGGCGCCAACAAAGATGATTTGATCGCAGGGTTGGCTTATTCAATCGTGAGCAACTACCTCACCAAAGTGGTGGAGGATCGGCGTATCGGTGACAACATCTTTTTCCAGGGGGGAGTGGCCTGGAATAAAGCAGTGGTGGCGGCGTTTGAGAAACTGATCGGCAAGACTATCACTGTACCGCCCCACCACGATGTCACCGGGGCCATCGGAGCTGCTATCCTGGCCATAGAAAAACTTGACCAGCCCGGCTTCCAGACTGCTTTTCGCGGTTTCGATTTGCATAAGAGAAAGTACACCATCAGCGGCTTCACCTGTAAGGACTGCCCCAACCAATGTGAGATTCACAAGGTGGAATTGGAGGGTGAGGAACCGCTGTATTACGGCAGCCGATGCGAAAAGTACGATGTTACCCAAAAATCCAAAGATGACCTGCCGCCGGACTATGTCAAAATCCGTCAGAAACTCCAGTACCGCCGGTATCTGAAGTTCAAGAAACCGGCCAAGCCTCGTGGGCGGATCGGTATTCCGAGGGTGCTTCATTTCCTTGAGTACTATCCGTTCTGGCTGGCGTTTTTCGAGTCGCTTGGCTATCGCGTCGTTAACTCCGATGTTTCCAACCAAGCTATCGTCGAGGATGCTCTTGAACTGTTCAGCGCCGAGACCTGCTTTCCTGTCAAAATCGTCTTTGGCCATGTGGCCAATTTGCTGAAGAAGGACGTCGATTGCATCTTCCTGCCGTCTCTGATAAAGGTGGCCGAAGAGACCGACGAGTCCGAGGACGGCGCATACATCTGCCCCTACGTCCAGGCGATCGGTCCATCAATCAGACCGGCCTTTGACTTCGATGCTGAGGGAGTGAAACTGGTCACGCCGGCTATTCGTCTCAGTCCGGATGTGGCTAACCTCAAGCATGGCCTTAAACAGGTGGCCAGTGAATTCAAACTATCAGATCGGCAGTTGAGTAGCGCTGTGGAATGCGGGCAGCGGGCCTACAAGGCATACAAGCAGGAACTCCATGCTGAGGGCGAGAAGGTTTTGAAGGAACTTACTCCGGACGAGAAACTGCTGGTGATTGTCAGCCGGCCGTACAATGGTTACGATCCCCGACTGTCACTGGAGTTGCCGGATAAGGTCCGTAATCTCGGCCTTAAGGCGCTGCCGCTTGATTTCCTGCCGTCAAACGGCGACGAGGAAATCCCGGACATGTACTGGCGCTATGGCCGGACCATCCTTGGGGCGGCTGACCGGATTCGCAAACATCCCAATCTGTTCGCGATCTACATAACATCCTTCGGTTGCGGACCGGATTCGTTCATTACGCACTTTTTCCGCAAGCAGATGTCCGGCAAACCATACTTGCTGCTGGAACTGGATGAACATTCAGCCGACGCCGGGATGATCACGCGCTGTGAGGCGTTTATTGACTCTTTGCGCTTCTACGAATTCAGCCCACCGGTAACGACGTTTAACATCGCCAAAGATGAGTTCCGTCCGTTTGAGAAGACGATCTATATCCCCAACATGTGCGACCACGCCTATCCCGTGCGGTCGGCCATGGAACGATTTGGCTTGACGGTCGAGGTGCTCGACGAGCCGGATGACCTGACGGTCGAGTACGGCAAGAAATTCACCTCCGGAAAAGAGTGTTTCCCCTGTCTGGTCACCACCGGTGACATGATCAAAAAACTTAAGTCGGACGGGTTTGATCCGTCGCGCGCTGTTTTCTTCATGCCGGGGGCCGATGGACCCTGTCGCTTCGGTTTGTACAGCCAGTTCCATCGGATCGTGCTGGACGATCTGGGATACAATGACGTGCCGATCTTCTCCCCCAATTCGCGGGACGGGTATAGCCAGTTTGGACTGGAGAACACACCGTTTCGGAAACTCGCTTGGAGCGGCTCGGTGATCGTGGATTGCTTAGCCAAAATGCTGTATCGAACCCGTCCTTACGAATCGACCCGTGGTAAGACAGAGAAACTATATTACCACTCTATCGGCCGGCTGGATCAGGCCATGCTCCATGATGAGCCGCTCGATAAAATGCTGGTGGAGGCGGCCACTGAATTCAGCCGGATCAAGACTACGCAGGAACACCGTCCGATAGTTGGAGTGGTGGGAGAGATATACCTTCGCAATAACCGATTCTCAAATAACTTCCTGATCGAGAAGCTCGAGAAACTCGGGCTTGAGGTTTGGCTGGCCTCATTCTGCGAGTGGCCGATGTACACCTCGCTCGATTTCCGCCGCGATGCCTGGCTGAAGCGTGACTACAAGGGTTTGCTGAAAGGCAGCCTTCAAATATACATGCAGCAGCGGCAGGAACACAAACTGATCAAAGCCGCTTCCCAAAAGCTCGACCTCGGCCACGAGTACCCGACCAACAAGACGCTCGATCTGGCCTCCGCCTACCTGCCGCGTGACTACAAAGGCGAGGCGCTGCTGTCAATCGGCAAAGCTATCGAAATGGCTCTTGAAGGCGCGGGTGGGATCGTGAATGCCATGCCGTTTAATTGCATGCCGGGCACGGTTGTCAGTTCGCTGTCGAAGAAAATCTCCGAGGACTACGGGTCCATTCCGTGGCTGAACATCAGCTACGAAGG
>JAUWMW010000229.1 GCA_030612965.1 bacterium | reverse complement strand
TGTGGTGGGACGACCTCGATCCCCGTCAGGGTGGGCATATCTACTATTACTCCGATGCTGCCAACGAGCGTTTTATCGTCAGTTTCGAAGATATCAGGTTCTACTCCGGCATCAGCGGCACTGGGTCGGCGAACTTGCAGCTTATTCTCAAGTCTGATGGCGCTATCAAGCTTCAGTACGGCGTGATGGACCCCGGCAGTCTGAATCTTGAGAGCGCTACTGTTGGTATTCAAAACTCGGAGGCCGATGATGCTCTTGAAGTCGTGTACAACGCAGCTTATATGCACGACAATCTGGCAATCCAGATCACAGCTGAGCATTGGCTGTCGGTGTCACCGGCTGGCGGTTCGATAGAGCCTTTCAGTTCCACCTCTGTCGACATCAAGTTTAGCGCTACGGATCTTGAGACTGGGCTGTACAGCGGGCAGGTACTGGTGTCGTCCAATGATCCGGACACCCCCTCGTGGAGTGTGCCGGTCAGCTTGACTGTATCCGCCTGGATATGTGGGGACATTGACGGCAGCGGTTCCGGCCCTGATATCGGCGATCTCGTCTATCTTGTGGACCATATGTTCTCAGGAGGGCCACCGCCTCCAGTGGAGGCTGCAGCTAACGTCGACGGCATCAACGGAATCGATATCGCTGATCTTGTATACATGGTCGATTTCATGTTCAATCAGGGTCCCGCGCCGACCTGTCCTTAGCATCGGCAAAGTCGGCTCATATCGGCGTGCTAAGCCGTGGCCGATCGGGTTGCCCGAATCCGATCGGTCCGCTTCATCCTACAGCGGTTTGAGGGCGAACTACGGGTCAATCCAATACTCAACTCGTTGCCACACAGCGGACATTTTGTACAAAAGGCGCTTGATTTCGAGGATTGGAATGATTAATCTTATAGCAGCTTTTTTTGATTAAGCTTTTTTGTGGTGTGGTACGTCACAGAGAAGGTGAAACACTTTTAGGAAAGAGCGGAAGAGTTATGTTGAAGAAAAATGGTCTGGCGGTCTTAACGGCCATTCTGATTTGTTGTGTCCTTACTCAAAGTGCCCTCTCTCGTCAGTCTCTGAATTGCACCGATGGTAAGGACCGGAAACAGCTTTTGTCGACGGCGGCTCCGATCGAACAAATCGCTGAGCACAATATCGGTCTCATCCAGTTGGCGGTGGCCAACAACGGAACGTTCGGGATGAGCTACGTGAGCGACACCCGAGATGCCTTTACTGGTGAACCAATCCCGTTTTCTTGCCAGTATCCCAAGAACACCCGCATTGAGTACCTGTTCGGTGCCGCATTCTGGATCGGCGCAGTAGTGGGACGCGATACCCTGGTGTCGGGCGGCGCCGATGGCTGGTCGCGAAGTGGTAATGAGATGTTTCCGGACGAGGCCCCGTTTGGGAGGATGGTTTACCGATCGATTACAGACCCGACCAAACCTCAGTTCGAGAACGCTGTTTCGGAGCAGGATTTCATTGCCGTCTACACGGATACTTTCACCGATAACATCGACACTGATTACTTTGGACGTCCACATGTGCCGCTGAATATAGAGGTCACGCAACGTTCCTTCGCCTGGTCCTACTCCTATGCCGAGGACTTCATTCTATTCGACTACGAAATCAAGAATATCGGCTCGCGCCTCTTGGAGAACGTCTACATGGGTGTCTACGTGGATGCCGACGTTTGTTTTGACTGCACTGGCGACCAGAACGGATTCCGTGATGATCTGGGTGGGTTTCTCCATACCTACAAGTTCACCTACGGGGGCTGCGAGTTTGAAGACACGGTCTTTATTGCCTGGATCGCCGACAACGACGGTGACTTCGAGGTGGTGTACTCGGATGGCGGGTTACACCCTGCTCCTCACGTGACGGCGACCAGAGTTGTTCGGACACCGGCTGAGAACCTGGAAGTGAGCTTCAATTGGTGGATCGGCAACTCGAGCCCATCGTTGGATTTCGGACCCCGAGAGAGACCCTTCAAGGGTGCTTGGAAGGAAGATTGGCGCGACTATGGCACGGGAGGACTCGGTACTCCGGAAGGTGACGTCAACAAGTACTACGTCCTCAAGAACAAAGAGTTCGATTACGATCAGGTATTCACCGCCTCCATCCAGCCGAATGACGAATTATGGCTCTATCCCAACCAGGAAACGGCTGCGGATTTCGCCGATGGTTTTGATACCCGTTATCTGTTGTCGTTCGGTCCCTTCGATATTCGCTCCGGCCAGACACTGCCGATCTCGTTTTCTTACGTGGCCGGCGAGGACTTTCACACGGTCGACGGCAACCTTGAGAATCTGCCTGACAACCCGGCTGATTACTACGCCAATTTGAATTTCTCCGACCTTGCTCTGAACGCCAGGTGGTCGTCATGGATCTATGACAACCCCGGAGTCGACACCGACGACGACGGCGATTCTGGCAAGGCTCACCACTGTACCACCTGGGTTGACGAATCCGGCCAGGAATTCACTGTTGACACATTCTGGTACGAGGGAGACGGCGTTCCCGATTTCAGAGGAGCTTCGCCGCCACCGCCACCCTATTTCTGGATTGAACCGTCAGTCGGCAAGCTCAGTATCAGGTTTAATGGTTTGCGCAGCGAGACAACCCTGGATGTGTTCTCTCGTGAGTACGACTTTGAAGGATACCGCGTGTACTACGCACGTGACGAGCGGCCCGGCAGCTACGGACTGGTTGCGTCGTACGATCAGGAGAACTATAACAAACTGGTTTACAGTCCTAGTGACGGAACTTACAAACTCCACGACATTCCGTTTATTATCGACAGTTTGAGGTGCCTCTATGGCGACTCTTGTCTCGATATGGACTTTGATCCCGAAAGCTACACTCTCAGCAACCCATACATACTTCCTAATCACCCTGAATCGATGTTCATATTCACGCCACAGGATTTCAATGTCTCCGAACCCGGTGTCGACACACCAATTCGGAAGATCTATCCCGACCAGCCGCGGCCGACCGTCCTCAATCCCGATTCGGCACAACCGGGTGAGCTAACCGAAGACGGTTATTTCAAGTACTATGAATACCGCGTCGATATCAACGATCTCCTGCCGACGGTGCCTTACTACGTCAATGTGACCGCCTTTGACTACGGATCTCCGGAGTCCGGTCTGACCTCGTTGGAGTCAGCGGTTACACTTGGCGCCAAGCAGGCCTTTCCCCTTAGTTCCTGGGATGACATCCAGCGCGAGAACCTCGAGGTGTACGTGTATCCGAATCCTTACCGGATCGATGCTGACTATCGCGACCGTGGTTTCGAGGGTCGTACCCTGTCGGATCGACCGCCGGACCGTACGCGTATCATCCATTTCGCCAATCTGCCGCCCAAGTGTACTATCCGCATCTTCACCATCGACGGCGACATGGTAAGAGAGATCGTCCACAACATGGATTCAGGCGATCCCATGGCAACCCACGAAGAGTGGGATATGATAACGCGTAACACGCAGATGGTTGTCTCGGGCATGTACTACTGGACCGTCGAAGATGAAGACGGTGATGTTCAGATCGGCAAGCTCGTGGTGATCATGTAAAAGGCCCCTGAGGGTTACATCCAGAGATTAACGACCGCCGCGCCGCCTGGTGCGGCGGCCTTTTTTGTGAAGGCACAGCTTGGCTACATCTTGCGTGGACAAGCCAAAAGCATTCTGATATAAGAAAACGGCTCGAAACATACCATGACCAACCATGAAGACGACAAACCTCTCGAGTACCCCATAGACGGTACCCTGGACCTGCACATGTTTTCGGCCCGGGAAACTCGCGAGGTTGTGTTGGAGTATATCGCGGCCTGTCTGAGTCGGAGAATCCATTCGCTCCGCATCGTGCATGGGAAAGGACGCGGCGTCAAAAGACGCATCGTGCAATCTACCCTTGCCGCTCATCCTGATGTCGCGCACTACTATCACGAGGGAGGCAGTGGCGGTAGTTGGGGTGCTACTGTCGTCAATCTCAAGGAGTCGTGATCGATCCTCAGTGGACGGCCGACAAGACAAAGCTCCACACTATA
>JAUWMW010000146.1 GCA_030612965.1 bacterium | reverse complement strand
AGTCTAATGCCTCCGGACAACCGATTCCTTTTCGCTAACAATAGGTATTGCCACATGTTCAGACAAGCAAACAGTTGGCATCCGAACATGCGCGTCTTTCGTCTAATAACCCAACCGTCACCCATCCGCCGCGCGAGCTTGCCCGGGCGCCCCACAATTTGCAGTGGCTTTCCTCCGCGCAAGAGTGCCATCAGTTTGTAAGTGAGAAGCTCTGCCCTCCTGACGCAATGTCGACGCCGCCCTTCGGCTGCGCTCAGGACAGGCTTGGTTTCGACCTACTACATCGTACGGAAGGGCAGACGGGGAGAGATTGTCCCATAAGTTCGTTTCGCCGGGTCCTGAGATCGACGCAGTCGAGATTGTGACCCGGCGATCTTTCCAAACGGTTGCGGAGAGTACGCTTAAGGAACCGGCGGTTCTCACGACCTCCTCCGGATGTCGAAGGAACCACCGGAACATGCACTTGTGGGGCAGACGAGGACGTCTGCCGCCCACATGTTCAAATCACGGGCACACCGGCTCGTGGCCCTCGTTGAACATGTAGTCCACCAAATAGACTAAATCAGAAATGTCGAGTTCGCCCTGTCCATCGACATTAGCTGCCCACATATTCGGTGGCTCCGAACCTCCCGTAAACATGTAGTCAACCAGGTACACAAGATCATCGATGCCAATCACCGGATCGCCGTCACCGTTGATGTCGCCGCAGGTGTTGGCAATCGATAGGACGATCACACCATAGTAGTCCGAAACGTAAACATAACCGCCCGCCACAACCATGTCCCAGGTATCGCCCCAGAGATAATGGCTGCCGGCCGGGTAAGGGTTAGAGACGTCGGCGACATTTATTACATCGATCCCGCGATAAAAGCTGCCGGCGAGATAGGCGTACTCATCAGCCAGGGCTACTCCTCTGGTAAAACCGCCGGGATCAGCACTGCCTGCAAGCCACGGAGACGAGACATCGCTGATATCCAGGATGCCTAAGGCTCTCGTACAGTTGGCTATGAAACAGTAGTTGCCGGCCACCGCGACTCCAAAGGTCTCACCGGGCCAATCATCAAATGATCCGACCGGGTATGGATTCTCCGGATCGCTGACGTTGACGATCCGTAGACCGGCATTCCAATCGGCCACGAAGGCATAATCCCCACCCTCGGAAACAGCTACATCCCAGGACCGTCCGGGAGTATCATAGCTCCCGGCCGGCGCCGGTGAACAGGGGTCAGCGATGTTGACTATCTGAAGCCCGGCGCTACCATCGGCCACGTAGGCATAGTCGCCTCTAACGGCGACACTGCGAGCACGTCCGGGAGTATCGTAGCTGCCCACCAGTATCGGATCAGAGGGGTTGGCGATGTCAATGATCTGGAGACCAGCGTATCCGTCGGCTACGAAGGCATAACTCCCCGCCGCCGTCAGACCCCAGGCATCACCCGGCGTGCTGCAGGTACCGATCCATCGAGGCTGCCCTGGTTCGGAAACATCAACGACGTACAATCCCCTGTATGTGTCGACGGCGCAGAGATAGTTGTCGGTTATGGCGACATCCCTTACGCAGTTCGGGGCATCGTATCTGCCGGCCAGCGTGGGCTGAGACGGCATACTCACGTCGACCACGTCCAGGCCGTATTCCGAATCAGCCAGAAACACATGGCCTGCTGCCACCTGCAGACCTCTGGGCGTACCCTGGGTGTAATGGATGCCCTCCAGATATGGCGCCTCCGGATCAGCGATGTTTATGACAGCCAGACCGTAAGTCGGCTCAAAGAAGTCCATAAACACAAAGTCCCCCACGACCGCCAACTCTGAGAAGTAGTAGCCGGGATTATAGGCGGTGACCCAAAATGGTTCCGCAGGATCAGACACATCAATGATTTCCAGGCCGTCGGGAATGACAGAGAAGTACACTCGTCCGTCTGCAAATGTCATATCAGTCACTTCCTGCGTAGAGTCGGCTACCTGGTAGCTGCTCTCTACGAAGATGCTGTCAGGATCCGCTACGTTCAGGATCAGCAGTTGGTAACCGTAACTCAGCGCATATGCGTAGTCTCCCTGTACCGCCAAGTCATAAACACCACAACAGAAGCCGCCTATAATCTCAGGTTGGGCTGGATGTGTTATGTCCAGTATCAACAGACCGCTGTCACCTACTGCAACGTAGGCAAGGCCGTTTGCTATCACGGGTGTGCGGGCGTAGCCCGGAGTCTGGAAACTCGACTCCAGGAAGGGGGCTGTCGGCTCAGATACATTGACTATTAGTATCCCCTCCTCGCCGTTACCTATGTAGGCATAACCGCCGGAGACAGCAGCGTCGAAAGTAGGACCCGGAAGTCGTGCCTTAGACACATACGTGGGGGAAGGAACCGTTGACCGAGCGCCGTCAACTACCGACTTGATATCAAGAATCAGCAGTCCGTATCGCATGTTGCAGTAAGCTAACTCCCCCTCAACCACCACGCCCGTCATACTGGCCCACAACTCACTGCCGACTTCACGCAGGGTAATCTCAGTTTCCCTGTTTCTGTCAGAAATATCGACCCCTTGTGCGACAGAACACACACCAACGACGAAGATAATGAGAAGTGATTTCAAGTACATTATCGGTGTCCCTGTTACTATGGGCGGCAGACTCCCCGGTCTGCGCCCACTTATAATGGAGCCGCCAGGCAGAGACGCCTGACCGCACAGGTAACACGGTCAAGCCGTGTCTTTTGCGCTACGCGCGCCGATCCTGGTGGTGTCAGCCGTCTCTGGCCGGCGCTCTTTTAGCGCACCAAGGGGCAGACGAGGACGTCTGCCGCCCACATGTTCAAATCACTGGCAGACCGGCTCGGGGCCGTCGTTGAACATGTAGTCCACCAGGAATACCAAATCGGAGATCGTGATTTCCAGATCGAAATCAAAATCAACCGACGGCGGATGCGGCGGCTCGGGTCCGCTGTTGAACATATAGTCGACCAGATGAACCAAATCGGCAATGTTCGGTCCCTCGCCGTCACCATCGACATCGGCGCACAGCCAGGGATCGTCGCAACTGAACTTCGTAATCGTTAACCCATCTACTCCGGCCTCAACTATACTCTGGGTACCGCCATCATTAGCCGTGAAGCGTAGCTGCATCGTGGAGGTGAAAGCGACACCCAGTGTGACGAACTCATCCTCGGTGATTTCGTGGTGATGCCAGTATAGCCCGCCGTTGACATCGTGGCGAGCAATCTCGATCCAATTGGAGACACCGCCATCGTTGCTCATCTCGACCAGGAGCATATCAGCGCCGCTACTGTTGGTCAGGTAGAGGTAATACTCATACGCAATGTTGCCGCCATCGGCCATGTCGAACACCGGCGAGATCAAACGCACGGCGCCGTCATCTATGTCAGTGTTACCGATCTGATTCTCGGTGAGATAACACTGACCGCTGCCATCGCCGTCAGTGGCCGGGTCATAGTCCCAACCCGGGTCGTCGACAGGCACGCCGCACTGCCAGTCACCGCTGGTGGCCCCGAGGTTCTGGGCTGTCCATCCGGTCGGGCTCTCAAAGTCCTCAGTCATCAAAGTGGTCACCGTCCCGACGACACAACTGTAAACCACTGACGGCGCTGCGGGAGGATTCAAAACAGTAGTTCTGCCGTCACCTTCAGCGCTGACATAAAACTCAGGCGTTGCTTCACAGGTTGCCGGAGGCAGCGTAGCCTCGTACAAGTTGCCGCCAAGCGAGGTCAGCGTTGATGTCAGATAGGTGCCGCCATCATAGCGGTAGTGCAGCATACCCGAACCCGGCAGATAGGATTCAAGAGCATCCTCGATCTCGACGTTGAAGGTGGTCTCAACGCCCGGCGCCATCATTTCAGGCAGACCGTTCGGGAAATCGATATTGAGTGGCGGCAGTTCTTCAGTGCAGAGAGCCTTAATACAGAAGTTGGCGGTGCTGTCGTCCTCGTACAGATCGTGCCAGCTACCTCCAACACGGTAGAAACTCTCGCCGGGATCGGACTCCGACTCGACGGTAACGCGATAATCGGCGCCGAGAAGGACCGGTACATCGGAGGTCCGGTCGTAGGGATGACCGCCCGCGGATAACTCTACGTAGATATAGAAGTCATCACCCGCCGTTAACATCAGGGGGGAGTCCAGATCAATCGTGTGGAATCCGGTGAACTCAAGCAGTCCGCTAGTGGTGGTCAACTCATCCAGCAGTTCGTTGCTCTCGAAGCGATCATAGATCCTCACCGTATAGGTCACATTGTCGGCGGCGGTGAAGAAGCTCACGGCCTCCAGGGCATGGTTATCGGTCGCAGTAAAGGCGTTGAAGGCTTCGGTGGCGGCGGTGACAGTATCGCGCCAACCGTGATAGTCGTGATAGTAAATGTAGTCGTACGGCATCGGCACTACATTCTGGAACGAGACCGCGCCCATCTCGGGATGTTGGCAGCAGTGTTTATCATAGTAGGAGATCCAGAGGTATCCGCCTTCACCCCAGCCGCTTCCCCAACTGTTCTTAACTATCCAGGCGCCCGGCTCCGGAGCCTGGGTCGCTTTGTTGTCATCCCAGCCAACCACCGATACACCATGATTGGGATCCAGAGTGCTGCTGGGCGGCTGATAGTGAATGTAGTTGGTTATAAAGGAACCATCATAGCAGAAGGCCACGGAGATAACACCCTCAGCCATAATCGTCTCTTTGATCACGTTGATGTTGCTCAGATCGGTCCCGGCCACAAACCATTCGACATCACGAGCATAGTAGTAGTGCCACATGGAGTCCGACCTCGGTGGCGCCGGAGTGTGAGATTGACCGTCGATGTCGCGTACCGCCCCCTCACCGCGCGTCAGATAGGCTGTCGTGACTCGATAGTCACCACCCTGGTGAACCGTCAAACCGCCGCCAGTCGGTGGATCGGTATCGTCATTGTTGTGCTGGTTGAATCCGTTCCACCAATCAAGGTGATACTCGGCCAGGTTG
The DNA here is from genome assembly GCA_030612965.1 of bacterium. Taxonomy (GTDB): domain Bacteria; phylum Zixibacteria; class MSB-5A5; order GN15; family FEB-12; genus JAJRTA01. Next base: position 1,456 of record JAUWMW010000146.1, on the reverse strand, counting down.
GGTTCTCCCGTCTCGCCGGCGGTAGCCCAGTTGCCGGTTATCAATAAGTTACCCTCGATGGCGGACATGGAACCAAACGTCCAGCAAGTACCGTCAATCTGACTCTTGACCGATGTGACGTAGTTATTGCCGCCGACATCGCGCAGATCGAAGCTGGCCGGCGGGTCAGCGATTGCAGCAGTTCCCAGGAGCGCTGTCAGTGAGGCAATGATTGTGAGTGGAACAAAAACTGATTTCATCTTTTTCTCCGGTTCGAGAAGCAGGTACATTTTGCTCAAAATATAGCACAAATCCGGAATTATACAAAAGGAATTTCCACGAGTTGCGAGGCCCGGGTGTTGGCTAACTAACATCGTGGCTCCCAATAGGTTATTTCGGTGGGTCGAGACCTTCAACCGGACCCCACTTACTGAACCACGCCTTCAGCATGGTCGGTTGACAACCGGCAGGCCCAATCCTATCTTGATACGCCTATGAACCAGCCTCATTCGAAATCCATCGCCACCGATCGGTCCGAACTCCCCGTGGCCGCTTCGATCACTTTTGTCGTCGTGGGACTCTCGTTCTTCCTGCACTGGAAATGGTGCGGGTCCGATATGCAACTTACGGAGGAATGGTTTGTCGAGGCGCACGAGTGGGGACTGGCAACCTATCCGTATTCGATCCGGCCGTTTCTGGCATACTCGATAGAGCTGCTTCGTCGGCTGTTCTCTCTTGAGGTTAAGACATCGTTCTTTGTGATCCAGTTTTCATTGGCTGCTGCCATAGGATTGAGCTTCTACTACTATCTCAGACAATTGAGTTTCTCGATCGGCTGGTCGCGACTGGGGCTGTTCCTGGTGCTGAGCGCCTATCCGATTCTGGCCGCGCACATCGAGCCGATGCACACCCGCGACGATTTGTGGCCGCACTTGTTTATGGTGTTGGCGTTGCTGGCGTTGCTTAAGTCGCGAATGACCGCCGGGATTGTCTGGTACACGCTGGCCATATTTGCACGCGAGCAAAGCTTGTTGTTCTTTGGGGCTTTCGTGTTGGTGGCATGGCTACGCTGCGAACAAATACCGCGCCGACGGCTGGTACTGTTATCGCTTCTGCCGCTCTTGATATACGGTATTTACTATGCCATTGTCTGGCAGGATCATGACCCGGTGCGCTTTTCGCTCATTCAGTTCAATTTCGAGAACCAACTGAGAACCTCGGATACTCTGTTCTCGCTCTTCATCTCGTTCGGCTTCATGTGGCTGGCGGCGCCATTGGCGTTTCGCGGGGGTAGGTCGGGATCCGCTTTTCGACTTCTCTGGTGGGGCGCTATACTGACGGTACCGGCGACAGTACTCCTCACCTTATTTCTCACCAATGCACGTGAGACCCGAATCCTCTTTCCACCTTTCGTGTTCATGATCCCATTGACTCTGTTGACCGTGCAATCGATGTTCCGACATCTCAAGTCAAGGAT
>JAUWMW010000055.1 GCA_030612965.1 bacterium | reverse complement strand
AGTCTAGTGGATTGTGTCATTGCTACCTCATGTTAGGTCCGGATTGTCTTTTGCTTTCATCATACTATGTAAGAGAAATCCACTCCCAAATCAAGACCGGTCGACATTTTCATACCGGGAATCTTATCTCTGCGTGAGTGGACCAGAAAAAACTTGAATAGTACCGTTGCAATCAGGTATGCTGCGTGAGAGGTCATTGCATTATGGAATACGGACGTGTTATCAGTGAATCGTTTCGGATATCCTGGCGTTACAAATCGCTGTGGGTTTTCGGTCTGTTCGCCGGCAGTATCGGCGCCGGGTTCAGTTTCGATCCAAGCGCTCGTGATTTCTTCACAGGAAGGGGCGGTCTGCGCGAGGCAATTGAATCAGCCGGTTCGGCGATTGGCCTGGAGTTTGTATTCGCATGGGTATTTGTAATCGCTGTCGTTGGCCTGATTCTGATGGCCATTCACCTGGTTTGCCTTCCCGCCCTGATCGACGGCGTTAACAAGATCAAACGAGGCGGCCTCTTTCGGTGGAACGGTTCCCTTTCCGCGGGGCTGGACTTCTTCTGGCGTTTTCTGGGTCTGGCTATGATCTCCATAATGATAGCAGCCCTGGGATTCGGCCTCAGCGTGGTGGTCGGACTGGCCTTGCCCGATGTTGATACCGCAATACTGGCCATAGCGGCGCTTCTGTTTATGCCCGTGACGCTGTTCGTCGGATTCATACTCACCAGTATTTTTGCGCTGGCCCAACGCGCTATCGTGGTGCGTAACGTCGGTATCGCTGACGGATTGCACGAGGGCTTCGAGCTGTTCCGGCGAAACTTCCTCAGATGCCTGGTGATATTTCTGATCTATATCGGCGCCTCGATCGGAGTCGCCTTCGGCGCCATACTGATCTTAGGGATCGTCGCGATTCCCATCGTGCTATTGGCGCTGATCGCGGAGAGTGCCTGGGTCCTCGTTGTCATCCTTGGTTTCATTGTCGGCCTCCCGCTCTTGCTGGTGATGATTGCCTTCGCCACCACTTTTCTTCAAAACCTCTACACGCTTTTTTACTTCGAGTTGGTCGAACCGGGCGGACTGTCAAAACCAACTCCCGCAGCACTGGCCACCCCTCTGACGTAGTTTTGCCTTGCTTTCGGGGTCGAGGAACCAATTATTGTTCAACATGAGAAGGATTCTTCCGGGATGTTTGGTCCTGCTGATTCTGTGCGGGACCGTAGCTGCACAAGATACGTACTATTCGTTCTTCAGCTACAACGGGTTCACGCCCAAAGTCGGAGTTAACGACCGTTCGACCGCCCTGCAGAGTTCGCTTTATCCTCAGATGTATCGACAGCAGGCGGTACGTGGCGACATGCGCTGGCTGGCTCAAAACGACAGTTCGCTGGTGACCTTCTGGGAGGCACAGGGTGACACCGTCCTTCACATTATGCGCGAACTGTCCGGTATCGAATGGTACGAGTCGGAGTTCGATATCTATCTGGTCAGGTATTTTCCGACCCTTGGCTCATCTGATCCGATGATCCTCCCCATCGGCGGCATGGGTGACGGGACCGTTTTCGAGGTTGCCCCGGACGGCAGTCGGCTGATTCTCAATCTGATGTTTCAATTGTCCCGACGGATGCTGGCCCAGGCGGTGCAGCCGGAGGATTCAGTGATACTCGGTATCGCTTACCACCCGTTGATGCAGCCCGGTCCCTATCGACAGGACAATCTGGCCATGCTGCTGGCCATGGCGACCTGTCAGAACATCATCGGATATGACTCAACGTATGATGCCTATCAATCCGCTTTCTGGAAATACCACAGCCTCGGTCGTGATATCTTTGAAAAGTACTTTCTCGATCAATGGATCCTGAGTCCCGATCGTCCCCTGGCCGACTGGATCGCTGCCGAGCCTTATGGTTCACAGTTGGTCAAACTTACCCGTCCCCCGAAACCGGTCCGGCGAGGTCCCGGCCCGAAACAAAGACAGTTTGTCGAGGGGTTGCCGCTGGAGGGTGAGTTGGGGTTCTCGGTTAAGCTGGATGAATCAAGCCGGTTGATGGTGAGCCAAATCGATACGTATCGTCTGGCCTACGCCAACGGCCTTCGTGAAGGTGACCGTATTTTCAGGGTTGATGGTCGCAGGGTGAAGACTCAGAAGGCTATGGTGGAACATATCCTCAATGGTCTTGACAACGGCGGGGCTATTCTTGAGATCATCAGAGAAGGCAATACCGAGACTTTGCTCTTGCAGCCGATTAAGACCCTGGACGAAATCGACTATTACTATCTCGACGCCTCTGATGAGATGGACGCCGATTCCGTCGCTCCTCCTGTCAACCCGCTGGATGAGGATGAGTTTTAGGGGCATCTCGACTCAGATCACCAGAACCAAAATCTATCAACCCCTCACAAAAAAACCCCCGCGGGCTAGGCAGGGGTCTGGTCTAACAAAACTGGCCGGTTAACGCCAATTTCTTTGTCGATACCCCTCTTTGCAACTGCCGTGCCGGGGTGCCCAGAAACGCGCCATTCAGGTGCTGTCAGGCGACTCGCCTGACAGCCATCACCTGTGAAGGCAAGCGTCGGGCGGGGTCGCCCGACACCACCACCAAACAGGCTTGCCTGTTGCATTTGGCTGCATTTCAGCCGCTATCGGAATGCAATCCGATTCAACGTTTGCGCACTCATGCGGCTGCGAGCGCCGGTTGGATACCGGTTTTGGGGATGAGTCTAAGGTTATGCCGGAATCGGCGCCTCGGTGGCGACGACTGCCAGGGGAAACTTGACAGTGATCGACGTGCCTTGCGACAACGCCGACTCGACTGATAGTTCGCCGCCGTGGCCATCGATAATTCGTTTGCAGACCAGAAGGCCGAAGCCGTGACCGGTGTTCTTGGTAGTAAACTTCTCCGAAAACGCTTTCTCAAGAAGAGCCGGCTCGATACCTGCACCGGTGTCTCGGATAGTCACTGCAAATGACTTGGAGGAATGATCGACCACGACCACGACCCTAATCTCACGTTGAGCGCAACCTTCTGTGGCGTCGGCGGCATTGTTGAACAGGTTGTACAACAACTGCTGTATATGGGTGGCATCCGCTTCAAACAGAATCGGCTCAGACGGTGGCTCAACATCGAGCGTAACGCCGTGATATCTTTTTTGCGGCTTGAGGTAATCAACTACTTCCATCAGCAACTGATCGAACCGGATGGCTTCCTTTTTGGAGGCGATCGGGGTCAGGTCCATCAGGTTGCCGGTGAACGTCTTGATCTTATCGACATTCTCCGTGATGGCGTGCAGATACCTGTCGAGTTCATCGTAGTGCTGTTTCTTGAGGTGATGGTCCAACAGCGACAGATTTCCCGCAACGACACCCAGGAAGTTGTTCAGTTCATGGCCGATCTCAGCCGACATCTCGCCGCGCGTGGCCATCTTCTCCAACTGGATCGTTTCATCCTGGAGTTCTTTCAGCCGAGCGTACGCATCCTTGGCTTCATCCAGAAGCAGGATGTTCTCCAGCGACAAGGCCAACTGACTGGCCGTAATGGACAGGAAGGTCAAGTCGGTTTCTTTGAGTTTCTCTGCTTCTTGATCGAGACCAATCATAACCAGACCGTAGAGTGAACCGGCGCGACTTAGCGGCACAGTTACGATGCGGTCGGCAGTCTGTAGACAAGACGGCAGCAGGTAATCGGACAAGGCTGGGTCGGGGCAAGCCTTGTACAGCGGGTGCTCGTCCATTTGGCTAAAGTAAAACGGCGTTTCAAGAAGCCACGGATCAACCTTACCCAGACACTTGATCAAAGGACCATCTGGAAGTGTTACTTCCTCGGTCTGATCATCTATGATGCTGATGAGTCGGCAGTCTGTAACCTGGTTGGCCCAGTAGAGAGCCGCTCCATGCGTGGATCCACAGTGGACCAACGCGAATTTCAACGACAGGGTGGTCAGCGACTTGCGGTCACCTGCCGTGTACAGCATCTGATTGAGATCGGAGAGCCGTTCCAACTGCGTGTCAGGGTCTTTATCGGTCGCTTGCCGATGTATCTTCTCAATCGCCTTGGTCACTGCCTGTCGGATTTCGGTCAGTTCGAACGGTTTGAGAATATACTCAAAGGCGCCTTGCTTGATTGCGTCCTTGGCCGAATTTAAGTCGGCGTAACCGGTCATGAAGATAACAACGAGGTCGGGACACAGTTCGCGCGCCCGGGCGGCCAGTTCGATGCCATCCATATGAGGCATGCGGATATCGGTGATGATGAGATCAGCCGGGGAGGCTTCGATCAGCTTGAGCGCCTCAGGGCCGTTGGCAGCCACTTCGACCGCGTGGCCTTCATCCTCAAGCGTGTCGCGAAGTAATGAGAGGACGATTTCCTCATCATCGGCGACAATGATGCGTATCCCTTTTTCGTCAGTCTGAGTCATGTTGATTTGGTTACTGCGAGGATCTTTTCCAACGTCCTGGTGACCTCATCAAGGTCAAACGGTTTTGTCAAACAACCATAGGCTCCCGCCTCCTGGGCCATACGAGCCAGTTCATCCGGCAGGGAGTCGGTCATTATGAAACGCGACTGGGGACGGTGAGCGATCACCTCGGTGAACACCTGATAGCCGTTCTTGCGAGGCATATGTAAGTCGCACAGGATAGCATCGTAATCGCCGTCAAGCGCTTTCTCGATACCTTCCTGTCCGTCAATGGCTGTATCGACCTGATGACCCTGGTCGGTCAGGTACTCCACCAGAAGATTCCTGATCACCAAAGAGTCGTCCACCACGAGAATCAGTGCCATCGGTTACCTCATTGCTCGATACATTCGGTCACTGCCTTCATGAGATCCGAAATCGAAAACGGCTTGGAAAGGAAGGCCGAGGCGCCGCTGTTGGCCGATTCGCTGACGGAAAAGAGGGTGGAATACCCGGAGATAACCACGACTTGATAATCGGGATCCATCTGCCGGGCAAACTTCACCACTTCTTCGCCGGAAACTCTCGGCATCTTCAGATCAGTGATGATCAGATCGAACTTGCGCTCTTTGATTCTAGCGATGGCTTCATCGCCGTCGCAGGCGACAGATATCTGATAGTCTTCGCCAAGAACCTCAAGGAGGAACTCACGGATGATCTCTTCATCATCAACGATCAGGATTGATTTCGGGTTAGTATCATGCATCAGCAGCGGTCTAAACCTGTGCGTCCGGTTGTGTTCCAAGCTTCTCTTTAGAAGTATCGGACGCGTCTGCTGGTTTCTGAACTGGGAGGATAAGAGTAAAAGTCGTGCCTTGACCGATCACGGAGTCGACTTTGATTTCGCCGCCGTGGTCTTTGATGATACCGTAGCTTACTGAAAGACCCAGCCCGGTACCCTTACCGACTTCCTTGGTGGTGAAGAACGGCTCAAAAATCTTCTTGATGTTCTCCGGCTCGATGCCTGAGCCCCGGTCGATAAACTGCAACTCGACGGCGCCGCCGAACTCTCCCAGCGCCGGGCTGTATCGCGACTTGATGGTGATGCAGGTTCCCGGCACTGAAGCATGCATGGCGTTGATGATGAGGTTGGTGAACACCTGCTGCAACTGTCCGCCGTTGCCCTGAACGACGGGCAGGTCGGCATCAATCTCAAGCTTCAGCTCGATCTGACTCATGTGCAGTTGATGTTCGACGAACGTCACCGTGTCCTCGATTATGGCAGTGACGTCAACATCATCGAACTCGGTTTCCCGTCGCGAGCGGGAGAACCTGAGCAGGTTCTGTACGATCGCTTTGCATCGCCTTGCCTGCGTCTCAATGTCAGTGAGGTAGCGGATGAAGCTGTTCACTTCCTTGTCGCCAAACTCGCCGGTGCTCTTCCTCTTCATTTTCTCTAGGGCGAACTGGGCGTAACCGAGAATGCCGCCGAGCGGATTGTTCAACTCGTGGGCCACGCCTGCCGCCAACTGACCGATGGCGCTCATTTTTTCGGACTGAATCAGTTGCGCCTGAGCATCTTCAAGTTCGAGGGTTCGCTGGATGATTTTCTCCTCCAGCGTTCGATTGTAATCCTCAATCTCGTTGCGTGACTGCTGTAGCGATCCGATCATCTTGTTGAAGGTGTTGGCCAACTGTCCAATCTCGTCATGCTGCTTGAGATGCACCCGTTGACTCAGATCGCCCCGGGCCACCTGGTCGGTGACGTCGACTAACATTTTGACCGGCTTGGTAACGAACCGAACGATAAAAGCGATAAACACAATCGTAACAGCCACTACCAGCAAGGTCAGAATAATCGCCGTCAGGCGTGCTTCGGCGATCGATTTGTTCACATTCTCAAGACTCAGCACCAGCTTTATGTCGCCCAGATGCTCGCGCACAAACGTTCGAGTCAACGATAGGTCGATGCCGCCGGTGATACCGAGGTTTTCGCGGTCCAGCTTCTCGACACGGGTCATCACCGGATAATTGAATTCGATGTAAACATCGCCGGCGGAGTCCTCTACGTAAAAGTCACGGCTGGAGGCATCCTCGGGGTCATTAGACAGGTTGATTTCTCTGAGTCGAACCGTGCTGTTGTTGTCCCATTCGCCAAGCTGCGACAGCAATTCGCCTTCACGGTTATAGATCATGGCACAACGGATATCTTCGAAGACTGAGAATTTCTCCAGCAACTCTTCCAGTTCCTGCCTGTCTTCAAAGAGCACACCACTTTCGGCCTGCATGGCCAGAATCCGGACCATGGTCTCGCCGTTGGTCTCCAGCCCGAGGTGGAAGCCTTCTTCCTGCCGCTCGATCAGATAGGCGCTGACGACCAGAATCGAACAGACCAGGATAAAGGATATCGGCAACACGAATTTCGTGCGCAACTTCCAGCGGTCCATCCAGCCTCGGAGGTTCATCGGTACACCTCTTTGGCCACAGCCACCAGTTCATCGGGGATCTCGATCTTTACATGCTGGGCGGTTTTCTCGTTGTAATGAAACCAAACTACATCGGCCAGGGATACTGGAATGTTCCCCGGCTTCTTCCCGGCCAGGATCCTCTTGACGATCTCACCGGCTTGCATTCCGATCGCCTTGTAATCGAAATCGAGGGCGAAGAGCGCTCCCGACTCGACCACGTGGCGCGAGAATCCCATGAACGGCACGCCCTTACGCAGAGTGTTCATCAGGATGTACCGGGTGGAGCGGGGGTCAAACAGATTGTTGTCGGCCACGCTCCAGATGCCGTCAACCACCGTGGATAACGAATCCAGAGCTTGCGGCAATTCCTTGAAGTCGTTTACCGGTATCGGCACCAGAGTGAGCCCGGCGTTGCTAGCCACTACCCTGGCATGAGCTATCAGGCTGGCCGTGTTATCGGTGTACAGCACGCCGATCTTCTTAAGCCCCGGGACGATCTTCTTGAAATACTTGAACTGGAGACTCACCGGGATATCGAGTGAGGCGCCGGTGAGATTACCGCCGGGCCGGGCCATTGATTTGACGAATCCGGAAAGTACCGGGTATTTCACCGCTGAAAATACAATGGGGACGTTTTCGAGATTGGTTTTGGCGAATTCGGTTGCCGAACTGCCCACAGTGAGGATGACATCCGGCGATATTTTGTCCAGCGAGTCAATGATATCAAAGTTGGCCGAGGCGTTTTCGCCTACCTGATAGACATGGAAAACGGCCTCTGGATGGGCACGTCGGATCACCTTGCGCGCACCCTGCAGGGTCCGGAGAGTAGACTTCAGGCTATCGCGGATGAGTATGCCGACCTGGATATCATCGGCTGCGCGCACCGCCCCGCCTGCGGCGAGAAGACACCACACCATTACTGCTACGAGAGCTCTCCTGGACCAGTCATTCATAGGCGTACTGGAGCCTTCGTCCGTGACAAAGTTGACAATCCTATGCAGCCAGGCGTATCCCACGGGGGTCAACGCCGGTGGTTGTATTTCCTTACGTATCGGATGTCGCGCCCAAAACTTGACAAGTTTGGCTCACGGGGTTGAAATCGGTTGCCCAGCGGATTTTTCGTCCCGGAGTGGTGTCCATTTTGGCTATCAAGTATTCAGTAGGCGCGCCGACATTAAACACAAAGCGAATTCCGTTTCAGAAGCCGGACTCTAGCAAAGACAAAGATATGTTTGACATAAACAGTGCAGGAGGAATTGCCTTGTACAAACCACTTCTATTGTTGTTCTTGCTCCCGCTTGTGTTCCTGGTGCTTTTTGATGCAGCGCCGTTGGAGGCAGGTGTGAGCGGCAAGATCTCGGGAGAGGTTATCGACTCACGAACCGGCCTACCCATTGTGGGGGCTACGGTTCGATTGGCGGGAACAAACATCGCCACGCAGACGGACGTTGACGGGGAGTACTTCATGATCAATATGCCTGTCGGCAAGTGTGATCTCTCCGTCACCTTCATGGGCTACAAGTCGATAACCAAACAGGGGGTTCGTGTTCTGGTCGACCTGACAACACCAGTCGACTTCGAACTTAACCAGCAGGCCGTCGAGATCGGTCAGGAAATTGTGGTGGTCGCCACTAACCCGATAGTCCAACTAGACCAGACCGAATCCCGGGTTATCTTCACCGCCGATCGGTTGAAGGACTTACCCAACATCACCACGGTGCAGTCGGTTCTAACCAACTATCCGGGTGTGGTAGTCGGCCGCGATGACCGCCTCCACGTTCGCGGTGGTCGCGCCGGTCAGGTGGCCTACTACTACGACGGGTTCTCGGTTCAGGACCCGTTTTACTCGAGCGCCGGCATTCGTATCATGCCCTCAGCATTGGAGGAGTTGTCGCTTACATCCGGCGGCTACACCGCTGAGTATGGTGAAGCCCTCTCCGGTGTTGTCAGCGCCGTCACCCGCGATGGTGGTCCCACGTTTCATGGCGGCATAAAGGTTTACGAAGGCGCTACCCATCCCTATGACGTCAACACCGGAGATTGGGGCGGCCTCAAGCGGACCGGAAATCGGTCGTTGGCGTTCAATCTATCCGGTCCGATCGTGGGAATGGATCCAAAACGCTGCACTTTCTTCACGGCCGGAGAATACCTCACCGATGAGACCTCACTTCCGGCCAACGGCTACGATGCTTACACCTGGACGGCCAAGGTATCGGCTCAGCCCACTCCGCGCGTAAAGCTCAAGAGTAACTTTACCTATTACGATGCCAGCGGTGGCGCCTATACGCACCGCGACGTCAACGGCAAGTCATACGATTTCAACCTCGACGGTCTGCCGGTATATGAGAAGAAGTCCCATCTGCTGGGGCTGACAGGGAATTACAATTTCAATGAGAGCATGATTTTCTCCGCGACGGTCAACACTTTCAAAACCCGTACCTGGCAGGGACCGCCTGACCTCATCGATACATACTGGGATCAGTGGCCGGGCTACAGCGTTGATACCGCCACCGGCGACTACAACGGAACCATTGATGATGACAACTACCTGGGCTACTACGATCACACCAACCCGTACCATGTCGTAGGCTTTACGCTTGGTGATGATTTCTATCCGACCTTCCATCGAAGGGAATCGAAATACACTTCCGTGAAAGCCAGTCTGCTGACCCAGGTAAATAAATCGAACCAAGTCAAGGCCGGTGTTGAGTATCGGCGCTATGATGTAGACTGGGACTCCAAACAGTTCTTCAACGACAACCCGTATGGCGAGAAATACTCCAGTAAGCCGCTGATGGTCTCGGCTTTCCTGCAGGACAAACTGGAGTATAAGGACTTCGTCATCAACGTAGGCTTGCGCCTGGATCATCACAACGCCGATATCAGCTATAATGTCACTCCACGGGACGCGCCCCTGGATACGGTAGCGCGTTACGTCGAGGCTAAGTCCAAATCCCGCCTGTCACCGCGTCTGGGTGTGTCCTTCCCGATAGCTGAAGCCTCGGTTATGCATTTCAACTACGGTGTGTACTACCAGGAGCCGCGCTTCACATACTTGTACACCAACATACAGGGAGACGTCACCTCGGGTCTGCCGCTTTTGGGTAACCCGGACCTGGAACCGGAACAGACAATCTCTTATGAGCTCGGGCTGGATCACTTGATCGGCCAGGATCTCCGGATCGACCTGACCGCCTACTACAAGGATATCAAGGACCTGGCCACCACGCGCGCCTCACTGCGCGATGCTGCTACTATCATCACCTACTTCGACAACGGCGATTACGGCTCCGTCACGGGCTTCGACGTGCAACTTGAGAAGTTGTCACTGGGTGGAAATTTCGGTGGATCGATCTCGTACGGCTATATGGTTGCCACCGGCAACGGTTCCTACGCCACCGAACCGTACTACACCTTCATCACCTCAGTTGAAGATACGCTGGCGCCGGTGGGCGAGTACCCGCTCGATTTCGACCAACGCCACACCGTCACGGCTGTGCTCAGCTATCGTGTTCCCGCAGACTGGGATGGTGAATTGTTCGGTCTGTCGTTACCCGGAGCCTGGGGTCTCACGACCGTAGGCCATTACGGCTCGGGACTGCCGTACACGCCGACCGATCCCTTCGGCAACCGCCTGGGTGATCGTAACGAAGGTCGCCTGCCGGCCAGCTACACTGTCGATATGCGCTTCAGCAAGGACTTTGCAATCGGTCGCAGCGGCTATACACTCGGCCTGTTCACCGAGGTCGACAACTTGTTCGACCGGCGCAACGTTATCAATGTCTACTCGCGCACCGGTCAGCCGAACAACGACGGCCAGCAGACCGGGCTCGGATTGGCTGCGAATGAGGATGAGTTGAACCAACTGCTCAACCTCGATCGCTTGCATGACCAAGATCCTCAGAACTACTCACCGCCCCGTACTTTGCGGGTCGGCTTAGAGTTTACCTTTTAGAGCGGAGCAGAGAGAATGAAAACGAAATACACTACATCCAGAGTTGGTTGGGTGATACTGCTGCTTCTGCTGGTACCTGTTGCCCTGGTCGCAGCGCGACC
>JAUWMW010000257.1 GCA_030612965.1 bacterium | reverse complement strand
AACAAGGGTAATGTTCGCATCAGTTCACCTTTGCACCAGCACGTTACCATGAATGTGCCATACTTCGACTCCGCTCAGCATGACACCTGTCGAAACCACAGGGGTTTCATCTACGAGACTAGCGCACGGCTCAGTCGTCACCCTGAGCGCATCCAAACGTCACCCTGAGCGGATCGAAGGGCGGCGTCACTATGAATGACACAGACGAAAACGTAGTCTGCTCTGTTCAACCGTTGCTCTCCGAAACGTTCAGCGGCGCCGATTTGTTGTCCGACGGATTAGTATCTTTGTCATAGTGGTACTCCACCGCCGCCTTGACAAAATCGCGAAACAGCGGATGTGGCTTGGTCGGACGCGATTTCAACTCCGGATGGAACTGCACCCCGACAAACCAGCGATGGCTCGGCACCTCGACAATCTCGACCAACCGTTCGTCCGGTGACAACCCACACAGGTTCAGCCCGGCCTCGAGAAGCATCTCGCGATAGGCGTTGTTGACCTCGTAGCGGTGGCGATGCCGCTCCGATATTTCCTCTTTACCGTACGCCTCCGCCGAGCGGGAACCCTTGGACAACACGCAGGGGTAGGCGCCGAGACGCATGGTGCCACCCAGTTCGGTGACGCCTTCCTGATCGGCCATCAGATGGATCACGGGATGTTTAAGATCACGGTAGAACTCGTAGCTATGGGCGTCCTTGAGACCGCAGACATTGCGGGCGTACTCTATCACGGCGCACTGCATGCCGAGACAGATGCCGAGAAACGGGATATTCTTCTCACGCACGTAGCGAATAGACTCGATCTTGCCTTCCACCCCGCGTTCACCGAACCCCCCCGGTATCAACAACCCGTCGATATCGTGCAAGAGTTTATCGGCGCCGTGCTGCTTGATATCTTCGGATGAGGTCCAGATCAAATCGACCTCGGCTTCACTGTGCACACCGGCATGGACAAACGCCTCGATTATCGATTTGTACGCATCCTTGAGATTCACGTACTTCCCGCAAATCCCGATCTTGAGACGGTGCCGAGGCTGATGGATCTTCTCGACCATCTCCGTCCAATCCTTAAGGTCCGGTTCTCCCGTGTCCCATCCGAAATGATTGCAGATGATATCGTCCAGTTCCTGAGTGTGGAATTCAAGCGGGACATCGTAGATTGTGGCCACGTCCTTGGCCGAAATCACCGACCGTGGTGTCACTGAGCAAAACAGACTAATCTTCTGACGCAGGCTGTCGGAGATCGGTTTGGCCGAACGGCACAACAGCATGTTCGGCTGTATCCCGATAGCGCGCAACTCACGCACCGAATGCTGGGTCGGTTTGGTTTTGAATTCGCCGGCTGTTTCGATATAAGGCACCAGGGTAACATGCACGAACATGGTGTTCTGCGGTCCCTCTTCCTGACCCATTTGACGAATCGCTTCCAGAAACGGCAGCGATTCGATATCGCCGACGGTGCCGCCGATCTCGGCGATGACAACATCGCACGGCTCTTCATCGCCGATCCGCTCCAGTTTCTTGATGCGGCTTTTGATCTCCTCGGTAACGTGCGGAATCACTTGCACGGTGGCGCCCAGATAGTCACCGCGTCGTTCACGCGTGATAATAGTGTGATAGACCTGGCCGGTAGTGACGTTGTTCTGCTTCGTCAGCGACTGGTCGAGAAACCTCTCGTAGTGTCCCAGATCGAGATCGGTTTCGCTGCCATCGTCGAGAACAAACACCTCACCGTGCTGGAACGGGTTCATAGTGCCCGGGTCGACGTTCAGGTACGGATCAAGCTTGAGGTTGCGCACTTTCAGCCCCCGCCGTTGCAGCAGGAGTCCGATTGACGATGCAGCGATACCCTTGCCCAACGCCGAAACGACACCACCCGTCACAAATATGAACTTCGTCCTCTTGGTCATCTGTCACCTCAACTATATAGATCGTCCAGCTTTTTCAAATCATTGCGGGTGTCCACCGAGATGGTGCGCAATCGCGTCTTGAACAGGTGGATCTGCCCGCCGTTTTCAAGGATGCGCAATTGCTCCAGCGATTCCGCTTTTTCCAGTTCTGTCCTCTTCCACGATGCAAATCTGGTCAGGGCGGCGCGGCGAAAAAAGTAAACGCCGATATGACCGATGAACGGCCACTGACCGACGCGCTGGCTGCGACCGGCGCGCTGCAAGTATGGCAACGGGTAGCGTGAGAACCATAGCACCCGGTCGTTCTTGTCAGCCACCAACTTCACGACGTTGGGATCGAACAGTTCATCGTCGTCGGTCAATCTCCTACCGAGGGTAGCGTACTGAATGCTACCGCTTCGTTTCATCTTGCTGATTACCCGGTCAAGCAACCGGCCGTTCAACCCGAAATTGTCACCCTGGATATTGACAATAATGTCACCGCCGATTTTGCGCATCACCTCAGCAGCACGGTCCGAGCCGGTCCGATGACGCCGTGAGGTCATGACGACTTCGACATCGTGATCGGCCAATGCTGCCCTTACCTCAGGGCTGTCAGTGGCCACTACTAAATGGTCGATCTGTCGAGAACCGCGCAGATCGTCCAACAGATACTTTATGAGCGGCTGTCCTCGATAACGGTGGATCACTTTACCGGGAAAACGGCTGGAGTCCAGCCGGGCCGGCACCACCGCTGTGACCATAGTGCTCATAGCTGAATCCGCCGAAGAGTCTTGGTGCAATCGAGAATTCGAGTTAGCTCGAAAGTTAGAGGCTCGATTTCTGATGGGAAAAGTTTCAAACGGGCGAGCCGGGAAAGCTGCTCAACCTGTTGTTTTTCAAGCGGCATGGGTCAACATAACGACATGGATATGCTGCTGTCAAGGACTAAAGCTCTCAAGCGATAGGCCGGGTGCGCCGCAGCTTGGGGAGTGTTGAAAAAGTCCCTTTTTGTGTCATTGCGAGCGACCGAAGGGAGCGCGGCAACCTCATTCTTGTGGGCGGCAGATGTCCACATCTGCCCCTGTATCTACGTGGCAGACGAGGACGTACACCACGCACAGAAACAGTGCCAATTCCTCCCACAACGCGAAGGCACAACCGTCAACAAAGGACCAGACATTGGCTACTTGAGAAGTAGGGCGGGTCCGTCTTCGAACCCGCCACCGTCGGCAGGTTTGAAGACAAACCTGCCCACCAAGACTCTGCCCAATTTATCCCCACCCATCTACGATGTCTACTGAAAAGCCCGGTGCGCGAGGTTGCCGCGTCGCTACGACACGAGTGTCTTCGCTCCTCGCAATGACGGCTCTCGGGGTTTTTCAACAAGCCCGAACGTCTGGGCCACCCAGTCTTACAGGTCGTCGCCGTCGACAAGCAAACCGGCCTCGTAGTGGTTCTCGGAGATTACCATCCCCATCTCATCCCAGGTCGTCCAGACACCATCTTTCTGTCCGTTCCTGTATTCACCCTCGACCCATCTCAAACCGTTCTCGCGCCATGACGTGAAGCAACCGTCCGCGACGCCCTGCTCGTACATCATCTCTTCTGTTTTCTGACCGGATTGAGACCAGTTGACCCACATACCATGCCGCTCACCCT
>JAUWMW010000086.1 GCA_030612965.1 bacterium | reverse complement strand
TCAGGTATTACGCTCTGGCCGATGGCATCAGAGAACTTCTTAAACGCAGCGACAAAGGAATCTGGAAAACAACACCGAGAGATTCACCACAATACCAAATATCACTGTTCAACCCGTAGATTTTTTGGGGAAAGTCCAACTTAATTCTGTATTGCCAACCAACGTATCCTTGACTAATTTGTCAGGGATGAGTTATGCCGTTTATCCGGATAAGTTCCTGGCCTGGGCGGTTTCGTTTCGAGGCGAGAAGGACGCCGTCTCCAGGCTGTTGGCGGGGTACTCCGCCGCTATCGCACTGGCCGACGAACCGGCCCTTACCATGATGATTGAGCTGGGCAAGGACCATTCCCTCGGTCACCGCGAGTTCTATGAGATAGTCCTGCAGTCCTATCTATTTCTCGGCTTCCCCCGAATGCTGATTGCCGCCGAACATCTGGCCGGCCAGTTTGAGGGAATCAGTTTGCCGTCAGTAACGGAACCGGTCACACCCGACGAATCACAGGCCTGGTTCGAAAACGGGCTGACGCTCTGCCGCCGTGTCTACGGCGCCAGTTTTGAACTACTCAAAAGGCACGTCGAGGCAGTCGCGCCCGAAGTGTTTCGATGGATGATTGTCGAGGGCTATGGCAAGGTTCTGTCACGGCCGGGGGTGTCATCGGTCGATCGCGAACTGGCTATTGTTGCCTGCCTGATAATCGAGAACCGGCCGAAACAACTGCACTCGCACATGAAAGGGGCTCTAAACGTGGGAGCCGATCCGGCCCTGGTTCGTAGAATCATTGAGGACCAGAAAGACTGTACTCCGAGCGGATTCCAAGCAGCAGTGTCATTACTTGATGGAATTGCTGGTGAACGATGAAGAGACTTGCCCGAATCCTCGTTATACTCCTGGCCATCGGCATCATTGCAATGGCCGGTATCTTCGTGTACCTCTTCACGCTGGATGGTCTGGAGTCCATCATCAATAGTCGTCTCTCCTCGCTGATCGATGAGCGGTACAATCTGGAGGTACATGTCGGAAACGTAGCCGGGGACATCCTCAGTGGAACCGTTCTCAAGAATGTCACGATTCACTATGTCGATTCTACCCACCGCTACCTGTTGGCGGACATTCCTCGCATCACCACCGCCTACGCCTTCTCAAATCTGTGGCGCCGCAAGTTCCTTTTTGAATATCTTTTTGTCGACTCAGCAGTGATTACGTTGGTGCGCGACAGCGTGGATGGCTGGCTGATCCCCAGTGTCCCGCGCCGGTCCGACTCGTCCGAAGCCATCACGTCCCCGAGCTTCGCGGTGGAAATGCTGGGTTTGAACGGTGTCACGGTTCGTGTGATCGAGGGCATCGATACTCTCGGAATCGAAGATATCAATCTTGTTCTGGCACTGCAATCGAGTGATGGAACTTATGGCATCAGTGTTGAGCGTCTGGAGTTTGCGTCAGCCGACAACCGACTGCGCCTTGATGCTGCCGGGGGCAAACTGACCTACGATAAAGGCCGTCTTCTTCTGAAGGATCTCCTTCTTCATGCCGATGATACGCATCTGCGCCTGAGCGGCAGTGTAACCACGACCGAACCACGGGCGGCGGCGGTTTCGTTCGACATCGACAACCTCGACCTGGCCGAAGTCGCGAGTTTTATCGGTCCTCGGCTTAAGGGTGTAGTTGATCTCAACGGCCAGGTTTTGCTGCAGGACGAGAAGCTGAGCGGGAGTGTCGATATCGGCGGTCGCTTCATGATTGCGTCTTTTGAAAACCTGCATGTGGATTTTCAGTTTTTCAACAAGCATCTGTTTCTGGATAGCTTGTACGGCACTATTCTGGGCTCATGCGGCATTGACGGCAGCGGTGAAATCGATTTCGCCACCAAACCGGAGAGGTACCAACTCAGCGCCGACCTGCGAGGTTTTAACCTCAAGGAACTGATAGCTAACAGTTTCCACTCTGATCTCAACGGTCGGATCGACCTGCGCGGAGAGTCGTTTCGCAAGAGCACGCTGGCTTTGAATATCGGCACTAAACTGTATGACTCGGAGTTTCATGGCTATCATTTTCACAATGCGACGGGCGAGTTGGTCATCACGACCGACTCGCTGGTTTTTGTCGATCCGTTCCGGATTGACTATTACGAAAACAGCTTTCAAATCGCCGGCTGCGTCGAGTATAAGGACGAAACCGACCTGACGGTAACCGCCGACCTGCGCAACCTCGATCGCTACCGAGGCAAACTGTTTGTGGATCGACCGGCCGGTCGGGGACGGGCGGAAGCTCTGGTATGCGGTCGCACCTCCGACCCTGACTTGAAGGGACACTTTGTATCCGATTCGCTGTGGTTGTATGGATTCTTCAGCCGTGATTTTTCGGCGGAGTTTGACCTGGCCCGGTTCCTCACCGGTCGGGAGGGGTTTGTGCAGGTTTCATGTTTCGACGGCAACGCCTACGGTATTCCCTACGATACTTGCTACAGCTATCTGACTCTAGATTCCGACAAAGTGTCTATAGATACTGCTTATCTGCAAAACGAGTTTTCTTCAGTTGTGACGCAAGGTCTGCTTGATTATGGTGCGTACCCGGCGCAACTCGATCTGAATTCGTTAGCGCTCAGTGTGTTTGACGTCGACTTCTACAATCGTATGCCGCTTCTGATTGAGATCGACTCGGCGGGGTTCGAGTTTTGTCAGGCGGCCATCGTCGACAACGGCGCCATGATCGCAGCGCGAGGGCGGGCCAACTTCGACGAATCGCTCGACCTGACGATCCTGGCCGACAAGGTGCCGGCCGGTCCCTGGGTGGACCTGTTCGACGAGGAACTGCCGTTCGGTGGTCGCGTCTCCTGCGATATCGGAGTGCAGGGTGATATGAATCAGCCGATCCTGGAGGTGCGAGCCTCAATAGACTCCCTGGTCTATCGCAACCTCGTGCTTGGTAATCTCGTGGTTGGGGCGCGCTACCGCGACCAGCAACTCGACATTGACAGCTTGATCGTTCTGTCTGATCCCGGAGAGTACCGGGCTGATGGATACCTTCATATGGACCTCGCCTTCACATCGGAGGCTATCGAGCGTTTCCCCGACCGACCGATGGACATTCACATCACCGCCAACGACCGGCGCTTTGACCTTGTCAGTTTGGTGCTGCCCTCGGTGGAACAACTCGACGGTCATTTTGCAGCCGACTTCACCCTGTCGGGAACACCCAACGCTCCCAACCTGGAAGGGGACGCGCATATCAGCCAGGCGCGATTGAAGTACTTTGACCTGGAGGACCCATTCTATACCGACTCAATCAGTATCACCATGCACAACAACCGCATCTCGATCGAGCAGGCGCAGGTATATTCGCCAGACCCCAAGCATCCTGTATTCTTCGACGGTGAAATTATCGTCAAGTCGCTCGACAATCTCTATTACGATATCGATGTTACCATCCCCGACCCGCTTTCGGTATCCTACGAACTCGAGGACATCAAGGCCAAAGCCAGGGCGAAGCTTCATATCGGTGGAGACAGTCCGCCATTGGTAACCGGCGATGTCGAGTTGGCGTCCATGAAATACCTGGTCAATTTCGCTGAACCGCATGAAGGCTCTCCGATCATGGCCGCGCTCACAATGGAGAACAGTTGGAACCTGGACTTGAATATCGATATCCCCTCCAATTACTGGATTAAGAACGATGACATCGACGCTGAATTGGCCGGTCAACTGAATCTGATCAGAAAGGATGGGGTCATGCGCTTTATCGGAGAGATGGAGATATTGCGCGGACGCGGCTTCCTGTTTGACAAGACATTTCAGCTGGAGCCAGGTGGACGAGTGTTCTTAGAGGGCAATGAAGTGCCCAACCCACAGTTGGATATTATCGGACACACCCGGGTGGCCGCCGTTGGTCAGTCTCCGCTGGACGAGCAGGAAGTAACCCGGGAACAAATAGAAGTTTGTATTCACGTCACCGGCACGCTTGACGTGCCCGACATAAACGTATGTGACGGCTCCCAGCTTTCCCGCGAAGAGATCGTGCCGTTGCTGGTTGCGAACTACTATACGTCTGACTCGCTGACAGCCACCGGTCGGCTGGAACAGAGCATCTCCGGAATTGTCGGCGCACAGATATCCCAAATCGGCAGCCGTCGGCTCAACAAGCTGGGCGTTGAGACCTTTGAGATAGACCCTTACTATGAAGGCGAGTTCGATCCGCTGAAGGCGCGTGTCACCGTTGGATTTTATACCGCTCCCAACCTCTATGTTTACGGCCGCTCAGCTTTGTCGTTCGAAAGCTTGCAGGAGGTTGGTTTCGAGTATCGTTTCAGTAAAAACTTCCTGTTGGAAGGACGTTCCGACGAGGAAGAACTCTATCGGCTCAGCTTCAAGGCGCACTGGGAGTTTTGATGGTTCGATTGATACTGCCAATAGTAATCACTCTCCTGATGGTTGCTCAAATCCAGGCCGACAGTCGGGAGGAACGCCTGAAGCTGCGGTGGCTGCGAGACAAACCGGCCATAAGCGTGATCAATGTCGAAGGATCGAGCTTCTTCACCGCCGGTGAAATCAAGAAACGAATGTACTCCCGCACGCGTTCCCTCTGGGGCACGCTCAAAGGTGACCGTCGAACGCGAGTTCAACGAGAATCGCTGGGACGCGACACCCTCGAGATCAAGTATCTGTACTTCACGAACGGATTCCTTGGTGTTCAGGTCGTTGAGACGTTTGACATCAACCCGATCGATTCATCCGCAGTCATAAACGTATCAATCTCCGAAGGTCGCCGGCTATTCTACGGCCGGAAGGCGATCACCGGCGACTACGACCACCAGTTACATATCGACGTGTACAAACTAGGTGAGCGGCTGCGTCTGGGAAAACCGATCAACCTCTTTGATCTTCGTCAGACCACGTTTGATATGAAAACGGTCTTCGCTAACAACGGATATCCCTATGCACAAGTCAGCTACTATCTCGACAGCGCTGTCGCCGATTCGTGCCCTATCACCTTTCATATAGAGGGTGGACAACTGGTTCGCTTTGGCCAGGTTTCCCCAACCGGAACCAACCGTTACCCCGATTACACCGCATCACGGGAATCCAGAATCCACGAGGGTAAGCTCTACCGACGTCAGGATATCATAGACACTCGGCGACGTCTTCTGGAGTCGGGGTATTTCAGTACGGCCTCGGTGGTTCATTCCGAATCATCGACCGACAGCCTCAAGCCGAACATGATGCTCAGAGTTCGCGAAAAGAAACCGCTGTACACGACGTTCAAGACGGGTGCTGGTCAGTCACAGGTACGTGACATCGAATGGGATGTGTCGGCGGCCTTCGGCGGACGTAATCTGTTCGGTTCCCGTCGCTATGATCTGTCGACTCGCTTCAAGTTCGGAGTCGGAGGCGGACGCGGCTTGTTGGAACATATCTACCGCGTACGGTTCACCGAGCCGTGGTTGTTCGGTACGCGAATGCCGTTGACCCTGGCGGCCGAGTGGGAACCGGGTGTCAAAGACCCGGAACAGAACTATCGAATTCAAAGCTGGACCCTATCGGCCTCGACGGTGAAGAAGTTCTCACGCGAGATTCGGGGCGCTCTCGGCACAGAATACGAATCGGTCGAGATTTTCGGCGTGCCGGAAGACGAGGTCCAGTTTCTCAAAGATGAGCAGGGAATCGAGGTGCGGCGAAACGTCTACCTTGCTTTTCGTCGAGACAGCCGCGACCACATCTTCATCCCTCGCCGCGGGTCACTAACCGATCTGCGTGCTGAGTTCTACGGCGGCTTTCTCGGCGGTGACAACAATTTCACCAAGATCGAGGCCAGTTGGTCGAGTTTTCAGATTGTCTGGCCTGGATGGATCTCCGCCACCCGGTTCAAAGCCGCATGGGCGCAACCATTCAGCCCATCCAAAGAGGTACCCATTATCGATCGCTTCTACCTCGGCGGCGCCAACAGTATCCGCGGCTTCAAAGTTAACTCGCTCGGTCCCACCTTGCCCGATGGCACTCTGGAGAAGGCCAACTTCATCGCTCTATTCAACCAGGAATTTCGCTGGCAGACGCTCCAGATATTCCAGTTCATTCCCCTCCTCAAGGATGTGCTGGGTGTCTGGCCACTGTGGCAATCGGTCTTCTTCGACATGGGCAACGGCTACCGCAAACCCGAGGAGATGTCCCTGAATAACCTCGCCTACAGCTACGGCACCGGGGTTCAAATAGTCTCGCCCGCCGGACCTATCCGTGTTGACTATGCTCGACGGATCAAGACCGAAACGATACCTTTTGACTATCGCTGGCATTTTAGTATATTGTATGCTTTCTGACAGAGGTGCAGCCATCGCCTTTGTGGATCAATTAATGCGACGTTCGCTGCGCATTTATTGAGAGCTAATTCAGCGTGACTAATAACTGAGTGAGTATGGAACCAATTTACCTCGATCATAATGCCACGACGCCGGTAGATCCGGCCGTGGCGGAAGCAATGCTACCGTTTCTGAATGAAGGTTACGGCAACGCCAGTTCTGTTCATCTGTTCGGACGCGACGCAAAAGCGGCGCTGGAGCAGGCGCGCGAGACGATAGCTGGTGTCATCAACTGTGAACCTTCCGAGTTGTACTTCACGTCGGGGGGGACCGAGTCGGACAATATCGCCGTACTCGGCACGGCTTATCAGAATCGCAACAAGAAAACGCATCTCGTCGGCGGCGCCACCGAACACCACGCCGTGATAGAACCGGCGGAACATCTGCACCATCACGAGGGTTTCGGTCTGGACCTGCTCCCTGTCGATGGCGAAGGGTTCGCCTCAGCGACCGAACTCGCTAAGCTGATCACCGACCATACCTGCCTCGTCTCGGTGATGCACGGCAACAACGAGACCGGATCGGTGCAGGATATTGCCGCGCTGACTGCCGTAACCCGCGAACGCGGTGTGCTGTTTCATACCGATGCCGTGCAGTCGATAGGCAAGGTTGAAGTGGATGTCAAACAGTTGGGTATTGACATGCTGTCGCTCACCGGTCACAAAATCTACGGACCAAAAGGGACCGGTGCGCTGTTCATCCGCCAGGGTGTAAAGATAGCTCCCCTGTTTTACGGCGGTTCCCATGAAAAGAAACGCCGTCCCGGCACCGAAAACGTCGCCGGCATCGTCGGTTTGGCCAAAGCGCTGGAGATTGCTGAAAAGCAACGTGAATCCGACTTCACTCGTCTTAGCGAACTGGCCGACTACTTCATCGAAAAGATCACAACCGCCGTGCCCGATACCTATCTCAACAGCCCGCGCACGCGTCGCATTCCTCAGACTATCAATCTCTCCTTCCCCGGCGCCGAGGGGGAGTCCATCATCCTTAGTCTTGACCTGAAAGGTGTCGCGGCGTCATCCGGGTCAGCCTGTACTTCCGGCGCCACCGAACCGTCGCACGTGCTGACAGCGATGGGTGTGCCGTTGGGATGCGGCCAGGCGGCGGTGCGCTTCTCGATGGGGAGAGTCACCACTAAGGAGCATATGGATTATGTCGTCGAAGTCCTCCCGCCGATCATCGAGCGACTGCGCGCCATGTCGCCGACTTACCGACAATCCCAGGCGTAGCCTGCAATGTTCTCGCGCAGCAAACCAGGGTCGCGCAGCGGCCCTTTGTTTTGGCAAATAGAATGTCGATGACAGTTCTCGTAGCTATGTCGGGTGGGGTCGACTCGTCGGTCGCCGCCCTGCTCCTGAAGGAACAGGGATATGATGTTGTCGGCGCCCACATGAAACTGTGGGACTGTGCCGAGGTGGGAGCCGACGTCTACCGCGACGGGCGATGTTGTTCGCTCGATGCCGTCAACGACTGCCGCGCTGTATGTGATGCTATTGACGCGCCGTTCTATGTGTTGAACCTTTCGCGACAGTTTCGATCCAAAGTGATCGACGATTTCGTCAACGAGTACAAAGCGGGGCGCACGCCCAATCCGTGCGTGCGGTGTAACACCCATGTCAAATGGCGGGCGTTTCTTCGGAAAGCGCGCGAGATCGGGTGCGACTACATCGCCACCGGACATTACGCGCGTATCTACAAAGATGGTGACGCTTCCTACCTGATAAGAAAAGGTGTCGACAACACGCGCGACCAGTCTTACTTCCTCTGGGGGCTAACCCAGGAAGCGTTGGCCATGACATTGATGCCGTTGGGAGGACTACACAAGTCGGAGGTGCGTCAGATCGCGCGGCGGCACGATCTGAAAACGTCCGAGAATAGGGAATCGCGCGAGATATGTTTTGTCGCCGATGACGACTACCATCGCTTCCTGCGCGAATGGGACGACAGACACGAAACACCTGCCACCCCTGGGGATTTCGTGGACGAATCCGGCGAGGTGTTGGGGCATCATGACGGTGCGGCGTACTTCACGATTGGCCAGCGGCGTGGTATGGGTATCTCGCATCCGACGCCCTTGTATGTTCTGCGCATCGATGCAGCGAACAATCGCGTGGTTGTCGGCGACGATGCATCGCTTTACAGTGATGAGATGGTTGTCGAGAACGTCAATTGGATAGCGACGGCT
>JAUWMW010000301.1 GCA_030612965.1 bacterium | reverse complement strand
TCAGCGGAGACCTCCACATTGCTGATCTCAACCGTGGCATAACCAACAGCCGTGATCACCAATGTATACGTTCCTACCGGAACGTTGTTGACAGTATAGATACCATCCTGGTCAGCCACTGCTCCCATGTCGGTGTCTTTTACCGATACTGTTGTTCCCACCACCGGCTGATCGGTATCGGCGTCTGTGATCTCGCCGGTTATTTTGCCGACCACGGACCCGAACACGGTGCCTCCCGACAGGCATAGCAACAGTACGATAATCGGGATAAGTTTCAGGTTCATATCTTTACTCCTAAAAGATGTTGTAATTAGTAGTTTACCGTGCATTCCCTCGACGGTTCGTTAGCTACATCCTTTTGCTTCGATCCTCCTTTTCCCTAAGTGGTCTTCAATCCGTTGTTCTCTATGTTCCTTTCATATTCGTCTATATAGCATTTTGTGCAAAAAACCATGAATTTGTCAATCAAAAAATACACCAAAATCGCTCATTTATCTGGGGGTATGCCGGATAATCCACACCGGAAATGACTGCGCATCCCTCCAACCGTGCCTTTCTTGCCGTCCATTTCAGGTTTGCGGCGATCCGCCCAGCACCAACGAAGTCAGATCCGCCACCGACACACTGCTTTTGTGAGTTTCATTAATGGTTCTGTCCTGCCGTGCTTCCGGATCGTATTAGAAAAATCGAAGTCGGCATTCTTCGATCGACTGCTAATCCATGCTGCCCCCGGCAGCTTGTCCAGCCGTCGAAACTGGTGATCGCAAAGAAGGGAACATGGTGGGTTTCAATACGTTACGATATGGGTAAGGCGTGAGTTGATAGCAGATGGACTGCTATGCGGTGGCATCTCCAGGGGCGAAGTGAGTTCCGGCCTTGCCCACCGGCGATTCAACGAGTATCTTGACAGTGTAAACGACAAACCCGAGGACTGGATGTCATGACCGAACCGCAGGCTAAGCAGGCGAGCGAACAGGCAAATGCGGAACTGAACGCCAAGTTCCGGCAGCTAAGAGAATCACTATCGGCCATGAACAGCGTTTTGGTCGCTTTCTCAGGAGGGGTCGACAGCACTTTTTTGTTAAAGGTGGCTTCCAATGTACTGGGAGATCGGGTCATGGCGGTTACCGCCGAGTCCGACACACTGCCCAAAGCCGAACTCGATTTGGCCACGGGGACGGCTGTCGCCTTCGGAGTGCGTCATCTGGTAATACACACCGACGAAATGTGCGATCCCAATTTTGTGGCTAATCCCCCGGACCGTTGCTATCACTGCAAGAAGACGCTCTTTGGATGCTTGACAGATCTAGCCGAGGAATTAGGTTTCGAGAAAGTAGTGGAAGGATCGAATTTCAGTGACCTCGATGATTATCGACCCGGCTTCAAGGCAGTTGAGCAGTTCTCGGTTCTTAGCCCGTTAAAGGATGCGAGTTTGACCAAGGAGGACATCAGAGTTCTGTCCAAAGAGATGAACTTGCCCACTTGGGACAAACCGGCCGCACCCTGTCTGTCTTCGCGCATTCCGTACGGCAGCATTATCACCAAAGAGAAACTCGCGCGAATCGAGCGGGCCGAGAATTACTTGCGCAGCCTGGGACTGACGGTTCTTCGTGTGCGAGATCACGACGACGTCGCACGCATCGAAGTCCCCTCGGAGCAGATCGCCTGGTTGCTTGACGAGTCCCGGCGGGTAGAGATCACCGAGAAGCTGAAGTTGTATGGATATCGCTATGTGACTGTCGACCTTCTCGGCTTCCGAAGTGGTAGTATGAACGAGGCACTGGGTAAGGGTAATAATGGACAAGAATAGCCTCCGCCAGCTTCTTGAGAGTCTCAGGGAGGGCAAGGTTGATGTTGACCAGGCGCTGGAGCAACTCAAGGGTCTGCCATACGACGATATCGGGTTTGCCAAGCTCGACACCCACCGCGACCTGAGGCGCGGTTTTCCTGAGGTGGTTTTCTGTATGGGTAAGACGGCGGCGCAGGTGTCGGAGATCATGACCGTGCTTGGCCGAGGGGGACGTCTGGTTATGGCCACCAAAGCCACCGCCGACCTTTACGCTGCCGTCAACGAACGCTGTCCTGAGGCTGTATATCATGAAGCCGCTCAGATTATCCTGAGCGGACCGATGCCTGAACCCCGTACCGAGAAGAATATCGCCGTGGTCAGCGCCGGTACTTCAGATATCCCCATTGCCGAAGAAGCGGCGGTCACGGCCGAATCGATGGGTAACCCGGTTGAACGTCTGTACGATATCGGGGTCGCCGGGATTCATCGCCTGCTGCACAACAAAGAGAAGCTGTTTGCGGCCAACGTCATCATCGTCGTTGCCGGAATGGAAGGAGCGCTGGCCTCGGTGGTGGGAGGGATGGTCAGCAGCCCGGTGATTGCGGTCCCCACCTCGGTCGGTTACGGCGCCAGTTTCAATGGTCTCGCGCCGCTGTTGTCCATGCTCAACTGTTGTGCGCCGGGTGTTGTGGTAGTAAACATCGATAACGGTTTCGGCGCCGGTTATTCGGCGGCCGTAATCAATCAAATGGATACCGAACGATGAAGTTAGCTTACTTTGGCTGTTTCGCCGGAGTCTCAGGTGATATGATCCTGGGTGCGTTGGTTGATGCCGGAGTCGCTCTCGGCGATCTCAAGATCGAACTGAACAAGCTGAAACTAGACGGGTTCGATCTCACGGCTAAGAA
>JAUWMW010000293.1 GCA_030612965.1 bacterium | reverse complement strand
CCAGTGTCACGACGATTTTGTCGGTGCTAAACATCAGTTCGCCGGGATGCTCACGGAATTTCTCAACTACCCGATGCGTGTCCGCGTCGCAGACGACCAAGTCCGGTTCCACTTCGAGAGTTTCACCTACCTCCACACTTTCACGCCTAACCAGGATGCCGAGGATCTTCTGCGTCAGCGTTTGCTTGCCCCACAATGAGGTCGATTTCGAGGCGGTCGACAAACCCGGAAAGTCGAACTCCAACTGCTCCAGTTTCAGAAAGGCCGGTTTTTCACGAATCCCATACCGGCGGCGCCAGTTGTAGAAGGCGGCCTTGGAAATCCCCAACTCCAGACCACAGCGGTCATCATCGCCGAATCGCTCCCATAAGCTGCGTATCTCCTTATCGGAGAACTTGGGGACCGAGTGTCTGGGAACATTCTTCTTCCGCCGCCAATATGCCACCAGATAGGCCGGTACGCCGCCTAACCGCTCACCGATCTTCTCGTCGGTTTTGTACAGCTTCTGCAACTGTATCAGTTCGGCTTTGGTGGGCATCTTGCGGCGCGGACTCACAGCTTATCGAACTCCTTCTTGATGGCATCGTATATCGGCTCCAGCGGAACGGAGACTACATTGGTCAGGCCGATCACCGGCATGAAATTGGTGTCACCGTTCCAGCGCGGCACGATGTGCATGTGCAAATGTTCCGGGATGCCGGCGCCGGAGGAGCGCCCCAGGTTCATGCCGATATTCAGGGAATGCGGCTTGAGCGCTTTCTTCATCAGCTTGACCGTCAACCGCGTCAACTCGAAAAACTCAGCCGCCTCCACCGCTGTCAGTTTCTCGATATGAGCAACATGGCGCTTTGGCACCACCATTGTATGGCCTGGGTTGTA
Organism: bacterium; assembly: GCA_030612965.1. Taxonomy (GTDB): domain Bacteria; phylum Zixibacteria; class MSB-5A5; order GN15; family FEB-12; genus JAJRTA01. The sequence goes on along the minus strand of JAUWMW010000293.1, from coordinate 1,947 downwards.
AGGATACTTGTTGAGAATCACGAATGACTTCTTGCCGCGGTACAGAATCAGATTCTTTACCGAATCCTTGCGCTTCAGCCGCTTACAAAAGATGCAGCCTTTCTCTTTCTTTCCGAGAACAAACTCAGCTCGCCACGGCGCCCAGATGGTCTTGTCAGTCATAGCGTTATATGATAAGGAAAAATTGCGGCAGGAACAACCTCCCCTTGAAAGTTTTTTCGCGTTGGTGGTAGTGCGATGACTTGCAATGACTTACACATCGGCCCGCCATGTATCATACGCCCTTTTGATCCGACAGTGTTTCAATGACTTATCGACCGAGCTATGTGAACGGTAGACGAGCAGGTCTGAAAGCGGTGGACATATCGTAAAACTCCGGAGGGTGGCCCGGACGTTCAGGAGTGTTGAAAAACCCCTTATGCCGTTGTGTCAGGTCTTGATCCGCCCAGGCGGATTGTGACCTGACACATAATCTATTGTCGGACAAGAGCGGCAGGTCACACAAATCCGCTCTCGCGGATTCGCAAGACCCGCCGCAACTATCTATGGGGACTTTTTCAACGCTCCCGTTCCTCCGGGTTTCGTGAAGGTGGTGTCGGGCGACCCCGCCCGACGCCTGCCCTCGAACTTCATGGCCGTCAGACGAGTCGCCCGCCAGCACCAAAACCGCCATTGCGGAATATTGCAACCGAATACCGTATCAGGTTCGGAGTATTTGTTTGAGACAGATCCGTTTTGATTTGACAAGCGATTTAGTGAAAGGCATATTATTAGCATGAAAGTAAAATACGCAGTGCTATTGACGTTGGCGCTGTTTGTGCTGATCAGCCCCATCATCTCGTATAGCATCAGAGCAGCGCAGGACGACGACTCAACGACCGTGAAGTCCGGTGACGCTGAGATCGAGTCGGCCGTTGACAGTTCCGATGAATACACGCCGCGTCCGCTGGTGTATACGATGGTGGTCGACGGTGCTATCGGGACCGTTACCGATGATCGCGTTACGGCTGCTATCGAGTTGGCCGATGATAACGACGCGGCGCTGTTAGTGATTATCATGGACACGCCCGGCGGTTTCACCAAGCCAACTTGGTCGATCTGCAAGAGCATCCTCAACTCGCCGGTACCGGTATGCACATATATCGCTCCCTCAGGTGCGCGGGCCGGTTCAGCGGGAGTATATATCACCTATGCGTCACACTTTGCCGCGATGGCGCCTTCGACCAATATCGGGGCGGCCCATCCGGTGGCCGGGTCAGGCGAGGAGATCGACTCGGTGATGAACGAGAAAGTCACTAACGACGCCGTAGCCCAAATACGAGCCGCCGCCGAAAAGCGTGGTCGCAACGCCGAGTGGGCCGAGAACGCCGTGCGGCAATCGGTCTCGATTACCGACAACAAAGCCCTTGAGTTGAATGTGATCGACCTGCGGGCCGAGAACCTGGATGATCTGCTCGAGCAAATCGACGGACGAGAAGCCGAGTTGCCAATGGGCGACGTGGTTATGAAAGTGAAGAACGCCCGCACCGAAGATATACCGATTTCGGTGGTGCACCAGTTTCTGCGGATTCTCACTTCGCCCGACATCGCCCTGATTCTTTTCTCTATCGGTGGGTTAGGTATCATGCTCGAACTGTACAATCCGGGCGCTATCTTCCCCGGTGTTGTCGGCGCCATTTCACTCATTCTTGCCTTCTACGCCTTCCAGACGCTGCCGATCAACTACGCCGGGCTGGCGCTGATTATATTAGCGATACTATTGTTCATTGCAGAAGTCAAGGTGATGAGTCATGGCCTGCTGACAATAGGCGGACTTATCTCGTTTTTCCTGGGAGGTCTTATGCTGGTAGATACCGTTGATCCCTCATTGAGAGTTTCTTTTTCGGTGCTGATCACGCTGGCTCTGTTGGTCACGGTCTGCGCCGCTCTGGCCGCCTGGTTGGTGAT
>JAUWMW010000177.1 GCA_030612965.1 bacterium | reverse complement strand
TCATGGGTACGGGGGCGGTACTCGCGACGGTTTCAGTCAGGCAAGCAGATCGATGCCTCGATCGGTTATCGAGAGTCGGAGGGTCCGTTCTTAGGCAGGGAGGACGATGGCTACCATTATGTAGGTGATTTCTACTTCCCGATTGGAGCGCGTCACGGTCTGAGGGCCGCCGGCCAACTGTACAGTCGTGACGGCCGGTTGGCGGTACGCTCGGCGCTGGGTGGGGCGACGGTCTCGCGGGATCGGTTTGACCGATATGTCGAGTTGTCGCTTGATCGCAACAGCGACGACGGGAAGGTTCATTACGAGTTGGGCTATCGGCACGAACGACAGGGGTCGTTCAGCGATGGCCCTTACACCTCGCGCTACAACCACACCGCGCATGGAGCTTTTGTCAAACGTGAATGGATAATGGGTCGGACGATTCTGCGTGTTCGCATCGATGGTGAGTACGTTGAGTACAAAAGTTACGATGATCTCTCCAGTCGCGCCCAGGCTGACGCCACGCTGGAAATGGCTCGTTTGGTCGATGGGGTTCGGTATGCGCTGGCTGTCGGCGGGCGCTACGATGATGAGTTCTCGTTTATGCCGGATGCGGCGGCGGTAGTGTGGAAAGAAAGCTCCAAAATGCTGATGCAACTGTCGGTTGGCTACTGTGAACGGGCGCCCAGTCTTCACGAACTGTTCCTGCCGTTTCAGCAGGCGCCGATATACTCCTCCGATATACGCGACTACGCCAACGAAGGTAACCGGCAGTTAGAGCCGGAGAAACAACTGACGGGAAGCCTTCTATTCGAATGGGGCAGTCTTGACAACGCGGTGAGGCTGAATGTGACGGGCGGGCGAATTACCGATGGTATAGACTGGCAGCACCAGATGGTGGAGGATAGTGTCGCGGACTATCTGCTGTTTTCTCCCATCAACGGCGACATCGACTTTGTTAACGTTACCTTGCTACAGCGCTTCAAACTGATGGAGTTCGTGCGTTTCTCCGGCGGTGGCGCTTACCACTTTATCGAGTACGACCGCTATGACGACAAGGCGTACACTCCGGAGTATCAGGCTTTCTCCGGACTGGAATTGCACTACTACTGGGAGTCAAAGCTGCTCGATCTATTTGCCTACGGGGAAGTCGTCTATGTGGGACCGTATCACGGTTTGGTCGAGGATGGCCTGGGTGAACAGTTGATCGCTAACGCCAAGCTTTCATTGGGCTTGAAGAACTTCCGTTTTCATCTCGTATTCCAAAATGTTCTGAACCAGGTTTACCGGCAGCGTGATTATCTTACCCACAACGGCAGCTTCTTTTACTACGGCCTGGTCTGGAACTTCGACGACTGAGCCATACCGTTTGGCGGCTTGACTTTGATCATACCGACGGCTTTATTGCCATTCATGCCACATTTGAATCTTTCCCGCGATACCGCCTATCAAATGGTGGTCGACAAAATCGGTGTCAACAACCTGTTGAAACATATTCTGGCTGTCGAAGCCGGGATGCGCCGGTTGGCCGAGCATCTGGGCGAAGACGTAGAATACTGGGGTCTCACCGGTCTGGTTCACGATCTCGATTACAACGAGACGAAGGACGACGAAGCCCGCCACAGTTTCCTCACCTGCGAGTGGCTGGCCGAGTACGACCTGCCCGAGGAGATGCTCAATGCCATCAAGGCGCACCCGGGTCATCAGCCTTGTCACACCAGACTGGATTGGGCGCTCTACAGTGTTGATCCGGCGACCGGGTTCATAGTGGCTTGTGCATTGATGCACCCAGATAAAAAACTTGCACCGCTCGACGCTGAATTTATGCTCCGGAGATTCAAGGAGAAGCGATTCGCTGCAGGCGCCACACGCGAAAACATGGCGGCTTGTTCTCAACTCGATCTTCAGTTGGGCGAATTCCTGATGTTAGTGCGTGACGGTATGCTCACCATATCCGCTCGGCTTGGGCTCTAACCGATGGTTTCCCAGCGCAGTCTGTTTCGGAAAGACATCATCGGCTGGTCGCTTTACGACTTCGCCAATACTATCTATTCAATGAACATAGTGTCGCTCTATATGAAGCGGTATGTCGTCGAGGACCTGGGATACGATGACCGCTATTTCGACATCCCGTTTTCAATCTCGATGTTCCTGGCGGCTTTGTTGCTGCCGGCGCTGGGGGCGATGTCGGATCAGTCGACCAAGAAAAAGATATTTCTGTTTCTGTTTACGCTGACCTGCTGCATCGCTGTGGGAGGACTGACGTTCATCCCACCGGGGATGTTTGTGGTCACCATCGTACTTTTCATCGTCGCCAACTTTGCCTATGAGGCGGGCCAACCCTTTTACAATTCGCTGCTCTATTCAGTTGCAGACGGGCGGCAGGCGCGATTTGTCTCCGGTATCGGAGTCGCCCTGGGTTACGTGGGGGCGATCCTGGGAATCGTGCTGGTGCTACCGTTTGTCACCGGTTCGGTTTTTTCTGTCGATATCCCGTTCTTGGAGGGTGGGGGGAAGGTTGCATCGTTTCTGCCGACGGCGATCCTGTTCATGCTCTTTGCCCTGCCGCTATTCTTGTGGGTAAAGGAAGCGCCGGCCAGAGTACACAAGAAGCTGAGCATGAAAGCAGCCTACCGCGATGTATGGGATGGTATCCGTCTGACCAAGAAATATCCTGGTGTGATGCGTTTCCTGATTGCGGATTACTTCTTCGAGGATGCTGTGGCAACAGTGATTATCAATATCAGCATCTTCTTGTCAATCGTCGTTGGTTTGGCCGAGCATCAGATCCAAACCTACCTGATCATCACGCCGATTTCAGCCGTGATCGGGTCTTTTCTGATCGGCAAGGTAGCGCAGTACTGGTCTCTGAAGCGCCTGCTAAATCTGGTTGTGATCGGATGGGTAGCGGTGCTGGTGTTGTTCGTGTTTGCGGAAAACATGACGGTGATATGGATCCTCGGCTCGGTCGTCGGCATACTGCTCGGCGGCCTGTGGACCACGACCAGACCGCTGCTGGCGGAGTTGGTGCCTCGTGATGAGTTGGGCCGTTTTTTCGGCTTGTTTTCTCTCTCGGGCAAAGCAGCGGCGATGATAGGACCGTTGGTGTGGACTACGGTGGTCTATCTGTTCAATCCGGCTCGCCCGATAGGTCAGGCGACCGTTGAGATTCTGGGTATAAGTGACATGGACTCAGCCAAACTACCGTATCGAGTGGGCGTGCTGTCGCTGGCGTTAATGATGTTGGCGGGTATGTACATTTTCCGCAAGGTCCCGGCGCCTGAGGAGCGCGCTGATGGTTAGACGGGTTGACGACTGGTACCAGTATACCGGCTGTGTTCACATCCACACCACGGAGTCGGACGGCACCCGATCGCTTGAAGAAGTGGTGGCGCTGGGCCAGGAGGTCGGACTCGACTTCATGATGTTCTCCGACCACATGACCCTCAGCAACCGCGACGCCGGCAGAGAGGGGTTGTACAACAAGACGCTGGTACTGGTTGGCTATGAGCACAATGATCTGAACGATCACCACCATTACCTGCTGTTCGGATCACCTCGAGTCTACGACGCCGACATGACCGCGGCGGAGTATGTGGCGGCTGGGGCGCAGGACGGAGCCCTGGGAATCATGGCGCATCCTGACGAGGTGCGCGACGCCCTTAAGAACCATCCGCCCTATCCCTGGGACGACTGGTCGGTGGTCGGATTCGACGGTATCGAAATCTGGAACCAGATGTCGGAATGGACTGAGAAGCTGACCCGATTCAATCAACTGGCGATGGTGTTCTCACCCCGCAAGTCGATCGTGGCGCCGACTGATCGCATTCTCGCCAGGTGGGACGAAATCAGCCTGACTCGCAAATGTGTCGGTTTGGCCAGTGTCGATGCTCACGCTTTCGGTATTCGAATCTGGCCCTTTAGTTTCGAGGTTTTTCCCTACAAAGTCCACTTCAAGTCGTTGCGGTGTTACCTGCTGTTTGACGAGCCGATGAGCACAGATTTTGAGAAAGCCAGAGCTCAGCTATATGATGCCATCCGCGAATGCCGGTTGTTCTTCGCCAACGAGCGGTGGGGATCAGCCGAGAAGTTCCGTTTTATCGGTGAGTGCGGTTCGGAAAAAGTGACTTGCGGCGGCAGCCTGAAGTCGGAACAGGATGCCAGGCTGATGGTATCACTTCCGACCCGGGCCAAGTTGCGCCTGATCCACAACGGCCGAAAGATCCTTGAAACTGTATCGCACGAATTGGAGTATCAGGTCTCCGCCAAGGGCGTTTATCGCGTTGAAGCGTTCAAGAACCATCGCGGCTGGATATTCTCGAACCATATCAGGGTGGGTTGTTGAAATGTCGGATGAGAGAGTGCATGTGCTCTTCTATGGTGGCGAGGATGATCTTGCTCCCAACGAGCAGGACGGCCGTCTCGCCTGCAAGTTTCTGTTGGTGTCCAGCGATGACTGTCTCTATTTGCTGTTTGGACCGCTCGCCGAGTACCCCTACCACGCCGCTCTGCTCGATCGTTTCTGCAAGGAGCAACAGATAGCCTCCAGTTGGATCAAGCGACCTGATCTGCTCGAGATATTTGATGGGGGTTGTGAGGTTCGTGGCGGCGGGTATCTGGAACTCGACCGGGTGCTGCGAACGGCGTGCGTTAGTGGACAATCCACCGCCTATGGTGGGTTCCGTCAGCCAGAGATCAACCGGATCCTTCGGGGGCACCCATTCTTCTCCGAGTTTACCTGGACTGTTGAGTAGTCGCTGTTCGACTTGATCAACGCTGGTCACCGGCCACGAGTGGCGTTCACTGGGGCGACACAAGGCCGCGCGAAGCGAAAGACACGGCTTGACCGTGTGGGCGGCAGACGTCCTGAGGCTGTCCCACAAGTTCGTTTCGCTGGGTCCTGATCTCGACGCAGTCGAGGGTGTGACCCAGCGATCTCTTCTAAACGGCTGAGGAGAGAGCGCATAAGAAACCGGCGGTTCTCACGACCTCCTCCGGATGTCGAAGGAACCACCGGAACAACCGCTTATGGGACAGCCTCTCCTCGTCTGCCCCTGTGTCCACGTGGCGCA
>JAUWMW010000172.1 GCA_030612965.1 bacterium | reverse complement strand
TAAACTGAGTTGGGCTTTCCCAAAAAAACTGCGCTGAACAGCCATACTTGGCATTTGTGGTCGGCGAACGTCCCCGTGCGCCGACATTCGGGGTGAACGCGCGCGCACTCTGTCATTCCCGCGCAGGCGGGAATCCATCTTCCTCTTTTTTTGTCATACTTGCCTACTTTCATCATATTGGCGAACGCCAGTATCCAGTCTTTGAATCCGGAACTGGATGCCGGATCAAGTCCGGCATGACAAGTCGTTCCACTTCCCAAAAACACCAACCCCTTGATTCAATCTACATTAGCAGAAATCCTCAACCATTTTTGGGGAAGGTCCTGAAAAAAGGGTAGTGGACTGTTTTCAGTTACATGATTCACATGGCTCTGTCTGTATGAGTAGCTCCCCCAGATTCAAGCTGTCAACGTAAACCTCAGCCTCGATGCGGAAGTGCTTCCCTCGGTTTAGGTCCCTGAGGGTGACGGTCTGTGCGGACAACAGTTCAGCGGCGGCGAAGTCGCGGGCTTCTCTGGCCTTTAGGGAATCTGCCCCTCTCATTTCCGGGCAGTCGATGCCGGCGATCCGAACCGGCATATTGTCACCGATGATGGCTGGCCAGTGATCGACATCGACCCGGAACGTGTCGCCGTCGGTGATCGACACTATGCGCGAGACGGTCACAAGATACCGTCTTCTAAGTCAAGGTCGAAAGAAGCACTATTCATGCGCTTCGCGCCTCCGCCCATCGCGTGGCGAACCGCCTAACAGTCGCTTTGTTGTGCCGGCAGAGTCTTTAGACTCTGCGGGGAAAGTGACCGAATCTGAAGATTCGGTCATCACAGGTGCAAGTCCGCCAGACCTGCTCAGGCCTCCATCACCCGTTAAACCCATTCCCCGAATCAGCCGATTAACTATACAATAGGGCAGGCAAGCCTGTCTTTGCGCTATGCCCGCAGTAGCCCTCACCGTGAGCGAAGTCGAACGGTGAGGCTAAGCGGTTAACCGGGGCAGACGAGGACGTCTGCCGCCTACTGAATACCTCACCCTGAGCGGAGTCGAAGGGCGAGACTTGTAGATCGAAACCCCTGTGCTGAAAGTCCGCCATAGGAGGGGTTTCGACATTAGTACCTTTGTGGTAGGACCATGAACGAGCCGCTGAAAAAAGAAATTGGGTTCATCCTCAAAGATTTCCTCAAGGTGGTCAAGGTTGTTTCAATGTATCCTGAGAACAACCCGCTGCCACAGTCGATGAGGCGGTCGTTTGCCGAGAAACTGGTCAGCCTGGTCAACGTCTATGGCGCTTTTCGAATCCGAGTAGACAAGGATACCCTGGAATGCAAAGGCGAGATCGTCTACCGGGACCGATCCAAAGAGGAGGCACTGGCTCAACTCTTCTTCGAGACCGGAATCACTGAGTTCGAATTCCAGAGTGGGTTGGATGTTGACGGCGTTTACCGCTTGCTTGATGCAGTCAGAATCTACCTGAACACGCCGGATCGCAGCCAGGACCTGGTCGGCCTGATCTGGGAGGCGGGCATTAGCGGCTTCGTGTTTGAGACCCTCAAGGATGTGGCCCTCTCCGAGTACGACAGTGACTTCGATGTCAGAGAGTACCTGAAGCGGGATGATGCGGCGCCTGCCGGTGGCGGCCAATTCGGTCTCGACAGCATAGAACGGTACTCGACGCTGTTCAATCCGACCGATGATCCCACGACGACTATTGAGCAAGCCTCGCTCGATGACAGCGGCGAGATGCCGTCGGGGACTCAGGTTCAGAGAGTCACCGGTTCGTCTGGTCTCGAGCCCCGATCGACATTCTTTGAAACTGTCGATGAAGATGAGGATAGTTCACCGGAGGCCGCCGACGCCGGGGTCAACGTACCCATTGAACTGACCCGGGCGCTGGGCTTGGGTGAACCGTCCGGTGGGACCGGGCGGAAGACCGACGTCAAACTTCACCTGTACGGTAGCTTCACCATTAGTGAAGAAGAAGAGGAGACAATCCGGTCACTGCTGGAGGAGGATACCTCCTTCGATCCTTACGAGTCGACGCTCGAAATGCTGAAAGAATTCCTGCTCATGGAGTCGGAGTTGGCCGGTCTGGATGAGGCTGTAACTATATGTGAGAAGATTATCAATGAGTTTGTGGCTGCCGGCAAGCTGATCGAGGCAGGGGCGCTGCTGAGTCATCTGAAGAAGCTGCAGGAGAGTTTGGAGCAACAGAAGCCTGCCTGGTCGGAACGTTTGAAAGAGGCCGGAATGACCGCCGGCAGTCGCGAGCGCCTGGCGGTTCTGGCGGACTCTCTGAACACCCATCCCGACATCGGTGTTACCGAGATCAAACGGTACCTCGACAGTTTCGGATGGGAAGCGTTGAGCGGCATCACTGACCTTGTGGGCGAATTCGAGCACGAACATCACCGCGAGGCACTCAAGGACTACCTTACCTCCCGGGGCCAGGACAATATCGATATCGTGGCCAAGGGAGTCTTCGATAAACGCTGGCAGGTGGTGCGTAACTCGGTCACTATTCTCGCTCGGATAGGTGATGCCCGTGCTCTCAGATACCTGGAGCGAGTGGTCGATCATGAGGAACCGCTGGTCCGCATGGAGTTGGTCACCGCCCTCAAGGACTGCCCCTCCACCGAAGCCCTCGGCCTGCTTCAGAGTCTCGTGGCCGACAGCGACCGGACTATTCGGAGGCAGGCGGTGGAGGCGATTGTCGCTCGTTCCGGCAGCACCGCCTTCGAGACGATCGGCGCCCTGATCGACGATGAAAATCTTCCCTCCTTGGACCATGACGATCAGCAGGCGCTCCTGAATGCCTACTCGCTGCTTGGCGGGGAACAGGCGGTGGCGTATCTGTCACAGATGATACTCCGTTACAACCTTCTTCGTGACGCCCGGTTGGTTTTCTGCCGTACGGCAGCGTTTGAAGCGCTGTCTTTTAATGCCAGCGAGAGGGGAGAACGCATGTTGGTGAGGTTGTCATCGAGTTGGCGGCCGGATATCCGCAGACAAGCCTCCTACGCTCTGCAGCGGAGGCGCGAGAATATTTTTGGACAAGAAGTATGACCACCCTAACCGAACAAACCCAGGCCCGCCTCCTCGGCGGACAAGTCGAACAGCAGTTGCTGAACACCTTCTTCGTGGCCTACAAGACGGCCCGTATTATCGACGAGAATAATCGCACCCTCATCCGTCAGTGTCAGTCGTTCCACCAACTCTTGAGCCAGTTATCGAAAGACTCAGGGTCTGTCTCTATCAAGACGGTATCGGGGCGCTACTTTGTCAATGAGCGGATGGTTCGTTTCGATGATACTGGCCTGTCCGGCGCCGCCTCGGTGGTGAGAGAATGGAAGCAAATAGGTCTGGGCGGCGTGCTGTTTGCCGACGGCATTACCGAGAGTGAATTGAGCGGGTTTTTCGCTTTCGTGTCAAAGATCAAGCCGGGGTCCGACAACATTGAAGAGTTGTCGGCGCGCCTCAAGAGTACTCAACTATCGCAGGTTAGACTGCTGTCAGCCCAGGAGGTAAACTCCCAGCATCGCAACACAGCCGAAGAAATTCGTCGCGACTTTCGCACCGCCGCCCGCGCCAATTTCTTTCGGGCCATGAACGTGGTCCAGGAGACCGTAATGGGCGTGGCTCAGAACAAACAGATTAATATCTCCAAGACCAAGCGCGTGGTCCATACTCTGATAGATCACATCGTGCGCGATGAATCATCGTTGATCGAACTGGCCGCAATTCGCGATTATGACGACTACACCTATGCCCACTCGGTCAACGTCTGTGTCTATTCACTGACGACCGGGGTGCGCCTCGGTTTTGATCGACCACGGCTGGCGCAACTCGGCTTCACCGCCATTTTCCACGATGTCGGAAAAGTGAAGCTGCCCACCGACCTCATTCGCAAACCGGATCGTTATGATGAAAACGACTGGCTCCAGATGCGGCGCCATCCGCTCTTGGGGGCCAAGACAATCCTGCGCAGCCTCAAGCTCGATGTTCACACGGCACGCGCCGCCCGCGGCGCCTACGAGCACCATATCAATCCGGACGGCACTGGCTATCCAATATTGGAAGGGCGCGAACGTCCGGTCAATCTGTTCTCAAAGATCATATCGATAGCCGACAATTTTGACGCCCTGACTTCGGGTCGCGTCTATATCAAGAAAGCGATTCCGCCGGATGAAGTGCTGCGCAAGATGCATTACCAGATGAACGACAAATTCGACGCCTTCCTACTGAAAATCTTCACTGATATCGTGGGCATCTACCCGGCCGGATCGCTGGTGCTGCTGAACACGGATGAAGTGGCGCTGGTGCTGACCAACAACGACACCGACCGCGCCCGACCGTATGTAAAGGTCATCGGCAATCAGCAGGGTCTGCTGCCGGAGCCGGAATGGGTCGACTTGTCGCTGCCGGAGCAATCAGAGCGCAACATTCTCCGTCTCATCGATCCGGAGCGTTATGGCCTGAATGCCCGGGAACTCATCCTGCGAGATTAAAACCTGAGTGAGAGCGCTGCCGTTACGCCGTTTTTCTCAGTCGGCGCGACTTGCAGAGTTAGATCACTGTCCTCGCCCTGACGAGGGAAACCGGACAGGTGGGCATCCACGTAGGCGTCGAACATCGAAAAAAAGGCTACGATTACCGCAAACCAAGTGTACTTGTTGCGTTCATCCTGGCGGTCCCGGTAGAGACTGTAATAGTCATTGCGGAGACTGACGGCGTCGCGCGGCGTATTGTCGAACAGTTGGCGGAAGTCCGATGCTTGTTGTCCATAGTGAATGGAGCCGCCGATCATCCAGGCTTCGAGGCCGAAGTATACGGCTGCTTTGATGTAGCGTCTATTGCCGATTTGGCCCCAGCCCGGGACTACCATCGATTTGAAAAGGGCCCACATCGGTTTTTGTCGCAATCGCTTTTCCCGGTCGATCGAATCGCTGACCGAAGCGTAGGCGGACAACTTTGTTCCCGGCATGAAGAGAATAGTGTCGACGTGGAGGGCACTGTCGGCCAAACTGGAATCGAATGCCAGGCTATCCACCGGGACCAAGGCACTGTCCGCTGCTTCTGCGCTGTCGGGCTCAACGACAACTTCACCCCACGCCGACGATGCCATGATCGTTATAGCCAGGATACCCAGCGTCCATGACATCAACCCGTAGCCCATGGCATCACCGATAGACCTTAAGTT
>JAUWMW010000077.1 GCA_030612965.1 bacterium | reverse complement strand
GCTATAGAGCCGTCTGGGCGCGCATAAGTGTAGGCTGAGCGCGGTCTTCAACAGTGATGGGTGATTTGATAAAGGCCAATCAGGGACGAACATGTGCACCAGAATCGGCTAAAATCGCAGATTTTTTGGGGAAAGTCCAATACTTCCCGGGGTTGACAGGCCGGAATCGCCGCCTGCTGAGGTGGTTTGGGGGACGGGCGCGGTTGGGCTGAAATGAGATCATCTTGTGGAGACTGCGAGAAACATAGCGACGCTTTGAAATAGGACATAAAGTAGGACATAAAGTTGTTGCTTTAGAATGGCTCGGCTGGTATACTTTAAGGTTCTGGTGGGTGTGAGCCCACCTTAGTAGTATGTGAGTGAATATGACTGACAAATCGAAAGATCGCATAATCGAGTTGATAGAGAAGCCGCTCCTGGAAGAAGGCGCGGAACTGGCTGGCGTGGCCTTGTCACGATACAAATCGTCCACCACGCTGAGGCTTTTCGTCTATTCCGAACGCTCTGTTTCTGTCGACGAATGTAGCCGTCTGTCCCGACTGGTGGGTGATTTAATCGACGGAACCGACTTGCTAAGTTCGGGTTATACTCTTGAAGTCTCCTCTCCAGGTCTTGATCGACCACTGACCACAGCCCGCGATTTCAAGTTCAGAGTAGGGGAGACAGTGCGGCTGGAGTTTGTAGATAAAGGCCGGAAGAAGCTCACGGCCGAAATCGTCGCGGCTACTGACGAGCAGATCGAGTTGAAGAATGAGTCCGGCCTGATCAGTTTCGGACTTGCTGAGATAAAACAAGCGAAAATCGTGTTCTGACGGAGTGTGTTTAGATGCCGTTTGATATGGTAGAGGCGATCACTCTGATCGCCAGAGAAAAGAATCTTGATTTCGATGCCGTACTGGAGACTCTCCAGGCCAGTTTGCTCGCGGCCGCCAAGAAGAAATACAACTATGTCGACAACATTACCTTCAAGTTCGACCGCAAGCAAAACGATCTAGTGATGATCGCCACCAAGAAGGTGGTCGAAGAGTCTTCCGACCCGAACACGGAGGTGTCGTTGGGCGAAGCCAAGGAGATCGACGCCGAAGCAGAGGTGGGGGATGAGATCGATATCTACATCGATTACGAGATGGAGTTCGGTCGTAACGCCATCGCCTCGGCCAAGCAGACACTGGTCCAGAAGGTACGTGAGGCCGAGCGTGATCGTGTCTATGATGAGTTTGCCGATAAGGTGGGCACCCTGATTTCCGGAGTAGTGCAGCAGATCGACAAGGGTAGCGTCATCGTCAACCTGGGCCGAGCTGAGGGTGTTGTGCCGATTAAGGAGCAGATACCCCGTGAAAAGTTCCGCCAGGGGGATCGCATTCGAGCTTACATTCTCGACGTGCAGCGAGAGTCGAGAGGCCCGCAGATCATACTCTCACGCGTTAACAATGAGTTCCTGCGCTCTCTCTTTGCTCTGGAGGTTCCGGAGATCTATGAGAAGATAATTGAAATCCGCGGCATCGCCCGCGAGCCCGGTGAGCGGGCAAAGGTCGCCGTCTTTTCTACGGATGACCGGATTGATCCGGTCGGTGCTTGTGTCGGTATCAAGGGTGTACGCGTGCAGTCGATCGTTCGCGAACTCAATAACGAGCGCATCGATATCGTTCCGTACTCATCCAACTCGGAGGTCTTTGTGGCGCGGGCGTTGGCGCCGGCCAAGGTCGTGAACGTCGAGGTCTTTGATTTGGAAGGTAAGATGACGGTCGCTGTTGAGGACGAGAAGCTGTCTCTGGCTATCGGTCGCAACGGTCAGAACGCCCGTCTGGCATCCAAGCTTACGGGCTGGAAAGTCAACATTCTCTCGGAAACCGAGTACAATGACGCGCGGCGGCGTGAGGCTGAGATGCTGGTGCCGGTCGGCCAGCTTGATGGCGTTGGCGCCAAGATTGAAGAACGGTTGGCTGAAGCCGATATCGGATCGGTTCAGAGGCTGGCCGCTTCTCAGGTTGAAATGCTTGTCAAAATTCCGGGCATCGGCGAGAAGACGGCCGAGACGCTTGTTGATAAGGCGAAGGCGTTTGTAAAAGACCTCGAAAAAGAGTATGAACGCCGGGCCAAGGAAGAGGCCAAGGCGAAGGCGGACGAAAAAGCCGAAGATGCCAAACTGACCGCTGAAGATGTTTTTGAAGATGACGCTGAGTTCGTCACGGAAGTCGATGATGTTCCCGAGGTGATGGCCCCATCTCTGGAGGACGTCGAAGACGAGGACGAATCCGCAACAAAAGTGAGAAAAGATATTGATGACTAGTACGTTCAGCTCTGTGCGTGACTGGTGGAGGTAATAGGCGAATGGCCCAGGCATCGCAGAGAATCTATCAACTGGCTAAGGAGTTTAAGATATCCTCGGCGGCTATGCTGAAGGTAATCTGTGATTTGGGGTTCAAGCCCAAGTCGCACATGTCGGTGGCAACTTCGGAAATGATCACCGCTGTAACCAAGAAGTTTGCCGAGGAGAAACAAGAAGCCAAGAAGGAAATGGAACATCGCGAGCAGGTGCGTGAGGCTGTCACTAAGTCGTCCACTCGTATTGGAAGCATAAAGGTCGCCGACAGCACCTCGAGTGTCGCTCGCTTGATGCGAAAATCTGAGAAGAAGCAGAAGCGCAAGGAACGTCGGCGCAAGAAAGACCGTCGCACCGTCGACAAGGCGGAGGTAGCCAAGAGTTTTAGGGCCACTATGGCCGGGCTTAGCGGCGTCAAGGGGCGCAAACGTTATCGCCGAGGTCATGGTGACGGCGATGAGGGCGAACTCCGCCCTGAGAACCTCCTCGAGGTCAGCGAATTCATGTCGTTGGCGGAGTTGGCCAAACTGATGGATCACAAACCAGCCGAGTTGATCGCCAAGCTGTTTGAGTTGGGTATGATGGCTACGATTAATCAGCGCTTGGACATGGATTCTATCGAGATGGTGGCCGCTGAGTTTGGTTTTGATGTTGCTCCGGTCGCCGAAATCGGCGACGACGCGCGCGAACACGAAAGCGAGGCCAATCTCGAAGCACGAGCGCCGGTAGTGACGGTTATGGGCCACGTTGACCACGGCAAGACGTCTTTGCTGGACTACATTCGGAAGACCAATGTTGTCGCCGGTGAAGCCGGCGCCATTACGCAGCATATCGGCGCTTACCAGGTGGAGCTGGAGCGAGGCGCCATCACATTCCTGGATACTCCCGGTCACGAAGCGTTTACGGCTATGAGGGCGCGTGGTGCTCACCTTACCGATATTGTCATACTGGTGGTAGCCTCTGATGACGGTGTCCGACCGCAGACAATCGAAGCCATAGATCATGCCAGAGCGGCCAACGTTCCGATTATTGTTGCCGTAAATAAGATAGACAAGCCAACCGCTGATCCGCAAGGCATTCGTACCAAACTTACTGAACACAACCTGGTGGCCGAGGAGTGGGGCGGCAAGACGATCATGGTCGATATGTCGGCCAAGACGGGTGAGGGAGTCGACAAACTTCTTGAGATGATCGTATTACAGGCTGAGTTGATGGACCTCAAGGCGGATCCGTCTATTCGCGGCCAGGGTATCGTCGTCGATGCCAGACTGGAAAAGGGCCGTGGTCCGGTAATCACAGTACTTATTCAGACGGGTTCCTGTTTTGTCGGCGAGTCTGTAGTGGTCGGCACTGTCCATGGCCGTATTCGGACGCTGACTGATGATCGCGATCTCCCTATCGAGCAGGCGTTGCCGTCGATGCCGGCGCAAGTAACCGGAGTTGGCGGCGTGCCTCAGGCCGGCGACAGCTTCATCGTAGTCAAGAATGATCAGGAGGCCAAAGACATCTCGGTCAAGCGCAGCCAGGTGAGGCGTGAGCAGGAAGTCAGACTGACACATGGACGCACTAGCCTTGATAAGATTTTCGATCGTATCAAAGAGGGTCAAATCAAAGAAGTGAAACTGATCCTCAAAGGTGATGTTGACGGGTCGGTGGAGGTGCTTTCGGATACGCTCGGGCGCATTGCCTCCGATGAAGTGAAAGCAAAGATCATTCACCACGGTGTGGGTGCTATCACCGAGTCCGACGTTCTACTGGCGGCCGCCTCTGATGCCATCATTATCGGCTTTCAGGTGACGCCCGACTCTCGCGCCCGTGAGGTGGCGCAGCGCGAACACGTCGATGTCCGCTTGTATGACGTCATTTATGAAGTCGAGGAAGACATCCGCAAAGCGCTCGAGGGTCTGCTGGCGCCGAGCATTTCCGAGAACTTTGTTGGCGCCGCCGAAGTACGTAATCTGTTCAAGGTTCCGAAAGTCGGGGTCATTGCAGGCAGCTACGTCAAAGAAGGTCGCATCAATCGCCGGGATCGTATCCAGATTGTGCGCGACGGCAAGAAAGTGTACAGCGGTCGATTGGCTTCCCTGAAGCGCTTCAAGGATGATACCGGCGAGGTCAAGGAAGGCTTCGAATGCGGCATCGGCATTGAGAACTTCAACGACCTCAAGGTGGGGGATATCATTGAGGCTTATGAGATCGTTGAAACGGCGCGGACGCTATAGTCGGGAAACTTCTTGGTAACGGTTATCTTGACCATGCAATTGGAGCTTCCCCCGATTGGTTCGCTGAAGGAAAAGCGGCGTATTCTCAAGTCACTGCTGACGCGTTTGCGCAACGACTTCAATGTTTCAATTGCAGAGGTCGGCGCCAACGATGTGCTCAGGCGGGCCCTGGTTGGAAGTGCCGTGGTGTCGAACAGCAGCAGCTACGGCCATCAAGTAATGGCCAAACTGGTGAGAAGAGTCGAATCGGACCCACAGATCGTGTTGGTCGATTACCAGACGGAGACTTACTGAGCATGAGACAGTTCCGGCGCGCCGACCGAGTCGGTGAAGAGATATTGAGAGTGGTCTCCCGGTTGTTCGAGGGTGAGTTGAGTGATAAGGTTAGAGGTATGGTCACGTTCACCCAAGTGCGACTGACCAATGATCTGCGCTATGCCACCGTTTACTACTCAGTGCTTGGCGGCGATGAGGACCGCACAGCGATTGAAGAAAGGTTTCAGCAAATAAGCGGACGTATCCGCCATCTCGTCGGTCGGCAAATGCAGATTCGCCATGTTCCTGAGTTCAAGTTCAAGTATGACCCATCGGTCGAAGAAGGTATCAAGATTGAACGATTGCTCAATGAGATCAAGAGCAACAAAGATAACAGATAGCGCTCCTCACGGCCAGGTCGATCTGGTGTCGCGCATTAGGCAGCTTCTGGAGAACAGCCGCCGGATTCTGGTAGCCACTCACGTGGATCCCGATGGTGATGCCCTCGGCACGCAACTCGCATTCGCCTCCTATTTGCGCCACATCGGCAAGGAGCCGGTCCTTGTACGGGATGACGTCGTCCCTGATAAGTATCGGTTTCTGTCGCGTGTGAACGATGTGCCGACAGTTGACGGGATCGACGGTAACCTTGAATTCGACACGGCCCTGATACTTGAGTGCCCCGTAATTGCCAGGACGGGACGAGCGGAACGGTTCTTGAACGACGATGTGACGATTATCAATCTTGATCATCATCTGGATAACAGCAGCTTCGGTGAAATCAACTGGATCAACAGCAAAGCGTCTTCAGTCGGAGAGATGGCTTACGAGTACTTCATGCAGGTCGGATATGAGATCTCACCGGTGGTTGCGGAGTACCTCTATACGGCCATCCTGACCGATACAGGGCGATTCCGATACTCTAATACCAGCGCTCGGACAATGGAGATTGCGGGTCGGCTTATAGATGCGGGCGCCGACACCCAGAAGATTTGCGATCTGATCTATTACGATATCCCGCCGACTACCACTATGCTGGTGGGAAGGGTTCTTAGTGGCGTTGAGTTCTTTGATCAGGGACGTATCTGTCTTCTCACCCTGACTCTGAAGATGCTTGCCGAAACCGGTGCGCACAAGTCGGAGACTGAAGGTCTCGTCGACTTCACCCTGTATAACAAGGGTGTTCTGGCCGGTGCTCTTCTGCGCGAAATCGACCATCAACGAACCAAGGTATCACTTAGGTCCAAAGAACGCATTGACGTGGCAGCACTGGCTGCGGTTCACGGCGGAGGCGGCCATTTCAACGCTGCCGGGTGCATCCTGTCCTTACCGCTAGCTGAAGCGAAGGCTGAAGTACTACGTTTGCTTACGAGTAACGGCTATGAATAAGCGGGATCATACCTACAACGGCGTGTTGCCGGTTGACAAACCATCGGGCATAACCAGTCATGATGTTGTCCAGCGGCTGCGCAAGCTGCTTGACCAGCGGCGGATCGGCCATACCGGGACACTCGATCCTCTGGCTCAGGGTCTGTTGGTGGTTTGCCTGGGCAGTGCCACCAAGATCGTGCGCTTCCTGACGGGGTGGGATAAAACGTACGAGGCCGATATTGTTCTTGGTCGGAGTTCGAAGACTTTCGATAGCGAAGGCATAGATGATTCCGAACCACACCAAACGCCGCCGGAGTTGACAAAGTCCGAGATCGAAACACTGCTCGATCAATTCCGAGGCAAGATAGTCCAGCGAGTGCCCGTATACTCAAGCGTGCGCGTCGGCGGACAGCGGTTATACGATCTGGCCCGCCAAGGAGCGGATGTCACGCCTCCGTCGCGAGAGGTCGAGATCAAGTCACTTCGCTGCCTGAGTTATGAAAACCCGCATTTGCGATTGAACGTAGCCTGTTCCAAGGGAACCTATATCAGATCGCTGGCCAATGATCTCGGTGAGGCTATCGGTTGTGGCGCGTATTTGGCGGGTCTGGTGCGTCGGTCAGTGGGCGACTTGCATTTGGAGGACAGCCTGTCTCTGGACCAAATTGATCAGCGGCATACCGAAGGTAAGCTTCGAGATTATCTCCTGCCTTGTCATCGGGTATTGGATTTCGCCGCCATAAGGGTCACGGATGATTTCAGCAGACGCGTGTTCGATGGATGTGATCTGAGCGAGACCGACATCATGCACATTAATGGATCCTTTGAAGCCGGCGATACCATTTTGCTCAAGGACCGTGGCGGGATAGTACTGGCGGTTGGCACAGCCGAGGCGCCGTCGCGCGCTTTCAGTTGTGCGAATGGGAACTCACTTTTTGAATATGTACGGGTATTGAATTGAGTTTGCAGGTTATCAGAAGGTTGGAAAATTACACGGCGCCGACCGATCGTGGCGTCGTAGTGACTATCGGCACCTTCGATGGAATTCACCTGGGACACCAGGAGATTCTCAAACAGGTGGCGGTCGCTGCCGATGCGAGTGGTTACCACCCGGTGCTGATAACCTTCCACCCCCACCCGCGGGTTCTGGTAACGCCGGACGACGCTCCGTTGCTCCTGACAACGCTGGAAGAAAAAGAACGGAGTCTGAGACAATACTTCCAGGGGACCATGCTGGTTCTTGATTTCAACGCCGACCTTCAGAATCTCAGCGCCCGTGAATTCGTCGAGAAGGTGCTGGTTAGCCGCCTCGAATTAAAACGGCTCGTAGTGGGATACGATCACGCTTTTGGAAAAGACCGCAGCGGCAGTATCGTCCAGTTGAAGGAACTCGGGAAAGAGTTCGACTTTGAGGTTGATGTGGTAGATCCCGTCAAAGTAGATGGGGACTGTGTGTCTTCGACGCAGATTCGCTGGCTCCTCAGGCGTGGTATGTTGGACCGTGCTCTTGAGGTGCTGGGCCACCCTCTGGCTATTCACGGAATAGTGGAGAAGGGTATCGGACTGGGACGCAAGTTGGGCTATCCGACTGCCAACGTGCGCTACGGTCCTCGCAAGCTGTTGCCGACTCAGGGTGTCTACTCCTGTCGTGTCCACGTTGAGGACAAGATGAGGGAGGGGATGCTGTTCATCGGTCGCAATCACTTCAACCCGGAGGCAAGGATAACAGTCGAAGCGAACCTCTTTGACTTTGATGAAGATATTTATGAGCGGGAACTGTTTGTATATCCAACTCACTACATACGGCCTAACCGCAAATTCGACTCGACCGACGCGCTGGTCGAGCAGATCAAACAGGACAAGAGAGAAGTATTGAGTATAATTGAAAAGGAGAAGCGAAATGTCAGTGATCAGAGAGCGGAAAGCTCAAATCATCTCTGAGCATCGGTTGCATGAGAAGGATACTGGCTCGCCGGAAGTGCAGATTGCACTTCTCACCGATCGCGTCAATCATCTGACCGAGCACATGAAGGCTCACAAGAAGGACTTCCATACGAGACTGGGACTCTTGAAGCTCGTGGGCAAACGTCGCCGTTTGCTGGACTATCTAAAGCGATCCGATGTTGAAAGCTATCGCCAGGTGATTGCCAACCTCGGACTGCGCCGCTAAGTGGAACTGGGAAATAAAATAGGATTGAGAAACATGCCTCATAAAGTAGAGTTTGAATTGGGCGGTCGCACGATGACTATTGAAAGCGGCCTGCTGGCCAAGCAGGCCAATGGCGCCGTGACAATCAGATACGGCGATTCAATGGTTATCTCCACCGCCTGCGGAAATACTGAACCCAGACTGGGATTTGACTTTTTCCCGCTGACCGTAGAGTATCGCGAAAAGTCGTATTCAGCCGGCAAGATACCCGGTGGATTTTTCAAACGCGAGGGTCGTCCCTCCGAGAAGGAGATCATCTCGGCCAGAATTATCGATCGGCCGATTCGACCGCTTTTCCCTGACAATTTCCGCGGCGAAACGCAGATCATCAACTTTATCATCTCACATGATCAGCGAAACGACACCGATGTCCTGGCTCTTACCGGCACCGGAGCGGCGCTGGCAATCTCAGACATTCCGACTGCCAAAACGGTCGCCGGTGTTCGAGTGGGACGCTTGGACGGACAGTTGACCATCAACCCGACCATGGATCAGTATGACGAATGCGATCTGATGATCATATTGGCTGGTTCAGCCGACGCCATCACGATGGTTGAAGGCGGCGGTCGTGAAGTGA
>JAUWMW010000031.1 GCA_030612965.1 bacterium | reverse complement strand
TCTTCTGGTGTCAAACCGGTATGCATCAATGGTGGACAGCCTGGTGGGCAATGACTCTCCGGTCGAGTTGGTTCTGTCGGAAGGATCGCTGTCTTCGGAATCTACGGCTGTCAATTGCGTGAGCATGACGGCGTTGCTGGCGGATGTTAAGGATGCTGCGCTGCAGGAGTTGGCGGATAGCGAAATCGACCGGTTCTCACAGAGCGGGCCGTTGCAGTATGACAACCTGCCTGACTGCTCAGACGATCTGGCCGCGATTTTCTATACCTCCGGAAGTACCGGCGATTCCAAGGGGGTCATGTTGTCGCATCGCAACCTGATCACTAATACGATAGCGACGAATGAGTACCTCAGGCTGACCGCCGAGGATTCAGTTATCGTGATCCTGCCGTTCTTCTATATTTACGGCAACTCTCTGATGTTGACCCATGTGGCCTGCGGAGGACAACTGGTGATCGAGAATCGCTTCGCTTATCCGCAGGTCGTACTGCAGACAATGGTGCGACACGAGGTGACCGGTTTTTCAGGTGTGCCTTCCAATTTCATGATTCTGTTGGATCACGCCGCCTTTACTCAGAAGCAACTGCCTCATCTTAGATACCTGACGCAGGCAGGGGGAGCCATGCCGCCGCATGTTATTGATAACTTGATCGATGTGTTCTGCGACCGTGAGATTTACATCATGTATGGGCAGACAGAAGCGTCACCGCGCATCAGTTACATGCCGCCGGAGTTGCTTGCGGATAATGTCGGATCAGTCGGGGTGCCTTTGAAAGGCGTGGTCGTGTACATCTGCGACGAGTCCGGCTCGGAGCTTCCGCGTGGCGAGTTGGGCGAGGTAGTCGTGTCCGGTGACCTGGTTATGATGGGTTACTGGAATCAACCTGACGAGCAGGATCAGGTGCTCAAGACCGGTCGCCTGTATACCGGTGACCTGGGTCGTATAGATAACGACGGGTTGCTCTGGATCGTTTCACGTAAGAAGGAAATCATCAAGGTCGGCGGCCATCGCGTCTCGGCGCGCGAGGTTGAGGAGTGCATAGCTACCCATCCTGCTATCTCCGAAGTGGCCGTAGTTGGCGTACCCGACGACACTTTGGGTGAAGCGCTCAAAGCAGTTGTGGTGTTGTCCAACGATCAAACGGCCGACGCCAAAGCTGTCCAGGACCATTGCCGGATCAAGTTGGGGCCGACCAAGGTGCCTAAACACGTGCTCTTTACCGATGCTCTACCGCGCTACCAGTCCGGCAAGGTCAACAAGTTGGCGCTGGCCTGAAAGACTACTCCACTCCCAGCACATCCAGGATGAAGGCGTACTCAAGAGCGATCTCCTTGAGATAATCATACCGTCCCGACGCGCCGCCATGTCCCGCACCCATGTTGGTTTTCAGGAGCAGCCGGTTGTTGTCGGTCTTGAGAGCGCGTAGCCTGGCTGTCCATTTGGCCGGCTCCCAGTACTGGACACGCGTATCATTCAGCCCCCCGGTAATCAGCATGTGAGGGTAGGCCTGGGCGGCGACATTGTCGTACGGCGAGTATGACATCATGTAGTCGAAGTATTCCTTCTCATTGGGGTTGCCCCACTCCTCGTATTCGATTACGGTCAACGGTATCGAGGCGTCAAGCATGGTGTTCATCACATCGACAAACGGTACATCGGCGACCGCGATATGGCACAACTCCGGCGCTATGTTGACCACCGCACCGATCAGCAATCCTCCGGCACTGCCACCATTGATGACCAGCTTATCATGAGAAGTGTACTTTTCGGCAATGAGATGCTCTGCACAGGCGATGAAGTCGGTAAACGTGTTTTTCTTATTAAGCAATCGGCCATCCTCGTACCAGTACCGTCCCATTTCACCACCGCCACGGATGTGGGCTCTGGCGTATATGAACCCTCGATCCAGCAGACTAAGACGGTTTGACGAGAAATATGGGTCCATGCTGATCCCGTAGGCGCCATAGCCATTGAGATACAGCGGGCTGGTCCCGTCAAGTTTAACTCCTTTTTTGTACACCAGAGAAATCGGAATCCTGGTGCCGTCCTCGGCTGTAGCATAGATACGTTCGGATTGATACTGATCTGGGTCGAATCCTCCGAGCACTTCTTTTCGCTTCATAAGCACACGCTCTTTGGTCCGCATATCGTAATCATAAACCGAGCGCGGAGTGGTAAAGGACTGATATACGAAGCGCAGGATGCCGCTGCCGAAATCGATATTCTCGCCCGGATAGCAGGCATACACCGGCTCCGGCATCTCGATTCGATGCGCTTCCGATGACGAGAACTCCCTTACGCGCAGTTGGCGCAATCCGTCCTCGCGCTCTGATAGCACCATAAAACCCCTGAACATGACGACCCTGTCCAACTTGACGGAATCGCGATGGGGGATGACCTCCCGCCAGTTGTTCTTCGCCGGCGCCGAAACCGGGGTCCGCATCAGCCGGAAGTTTTTGGCGCTGTCGTTGGTTACGATGTAGAACATATCGCCGTGGTGGCGCACCTGGTATTCATGCTTCGGCTCACGGGGGTGGACCATGCTGAATTCGCCGAATGGATTGTCGGCGTCCAAATAACGGACCTCGCTTGAAGTCTGGCTGCCGACATCGATCAGGAGATATTCCATGCTCATGCTCTTGCTGATTTGCATCCAGAAGGCATCATCCGGTTCGTGATGTATCAGCAAATCTTCTTCCTCCTGACCGAGAGTGTGGCGATACAACTTGTGCGGTCGCCACGAGTCGTCGGGGACGGTGTAGAACAAAGTCCTGTTGTCGTTGGCCCACTCAGCGGAGCCGGACATTTTCACAATCTCATCCGGAAACAACTTGCCCGTCTCCAGGTTTTTGACCCGTAGCGTGTAGCGTTCGTTGCCGGCGGTGTCGATCGAGTAGGCCAGCAGCTTATGGTCGGGGCTGATCTCATAGGTGCCAAGACCGAGAAAATCGTGACCCTCGGCCAACTGATTGACATCGAGCAGGATTTCCTCAGCCGCCTCAAGGCTGCCTTTCTTGCGGCAGTAGATATCGTATTGCTTTCCTTCCTCGGTACGCGAGTAGTAGAAGTAGTCATCACGCTGCACCGGCGCCGACAGATCGGTTTCCTTGATGCGACCGAGCATTTCATTGTATAAATCAGTCTGAAGCTGCTCGGTGTGGCACATCACCGATTCGGTGTAGGCGTTCTCGGCCTTCAGATAGTCCAGCACCTCCGGTCTGCTTCGAGAATCATCCCGTAGCCAGAAATAGTTATCCACCATCTCGACCCCGAACATGGTGTCAACCGTGGGCTCTATCTTCGCCACCGGCGGCTCGGTATTAAGACGACGTCCACACGATGGCGTCAAACAGACCGCAAGGGTCGTAAGATTCAAGATCAGAATTCTGGCTATACGCATACTCGGCGCCTTTCAGTTTGATTCGGCCGTACAGTTTATCGTGGGTAGAGTATAGTCCTGAAGCTCCTTCGCGTCAAGTCGTGCAGGTGTTTGTGTAGTGCCGGAGGTCAAATTGAGCGAAGCGCCAAGTAAGCAAACAACATGGATACCGTCAGCGAGAATCCCTAAAACGAAAACAGGGGTGTGGGGGTTCCCGCTCACGAAGTACCGACCGGCCATTCTCTACTTGACATACGAGGCGGTCGGAGTCTATCATGGTCATGGAGGGGATGTTGCGGCCTTCGGGTGGTGGCATCCCGGACCCGTCGCAACGCGCCGCTAATCGATAGGTGTGTCCCATGGAGTTCGACAAGCTAACCAGCCTTGTTCTTGACGGCCTAACCCTGAAGTTGGAAAGCCATCTAGGGTTGAATGCGTTTACACGCGAACGCTCTTCGTTTGAGGGCTGGCTGAAGGTGGAGTTGTGTCGCGTTCTTCTTGAAAGTGGGCTTGATCCGACGCCAGACACCAATAAAGTCGATATCGCCTGCGGAGACTGGGGTATCAATGTACGCACCGTCAGCAGCAATATCCCTCACGAGCAGGTTCGTAGTGTGAAGCGGTCCCTTACCAGGAACGTCGAGGTGTTGATCAAGGACATTTGGAAACTTACCAACCCAGGCAAGTCTGTGAATGTTCCAAAACGCGCCTTGCTGTTTGTCGTCAGTCCCCTGACGCATGACAACGAACGATGGCAGAGCATTCATCTCGGTCAGATCACCTCAGAGCTTTCCCGTCTCGAGCATCAATCGTTCCAATTCGAGTCCGGTGTGCCGGGCGTTCTCTATTTCGGTCTCTGTTCCGCTCTTGGGTAGGGTTGCGCCGCAATTCATCGGCATTTGATTTACACCTTGATCCTGGTGTCCCAGGAATATATCCACCTGCACTTGTGCCCGGCGGATCTTCAGACCCAGTGGGAAGCCGCTGTTATTCTCGTGGGCGGCAGACGTCCTCGTCTGCCCCTGTATACGCGTTGTGAGTGCTGTCAGGTGACTCGCCTGACAGCGGTCAGTTGTGAAGGCAGGTGTCGGGCAGGGACACCCGACACCACGGATCACCTGTAGGGCTTGTTGGAGAAGTCACCATTCCGGTCATTGCGAGCGACCGAAGGGAGCGCGGCAATCTCATTTCCCTGTGGCGTCGGGCGGGGTCGCCCGACACCACACAGAAAAGGTGAGTTGAACGAACCATGATGTGCAGCCCATTTCATCATTCAGGCCGATTTTCCTGTTCAACTCTTGAACAATCGACTGGTTTCGTGTGTCTGAATCCCCAGGGAAGGCTGTAACCCAGAAGGGAGTAGGCAAAGCCGTGTCGGAAACCGTCGGTTTCGGCCAGGTTTTTGCAGGCAGGTCGGCTAAAGCAAATACTTACGGACTTGACATTTTCTAAGGAACTTCGTACCATCTGTCGATTTATACAGTGATGAAGGAGATAAGTATAGCTTAACGGTTATCTGGTTGTTCACCCGACCTGGTGAGGTCGGCACAGTATTAAGGTAGGTCACTTGTGGCCCCGAGACCGCTGCTATATTTGTACTTCGGTTCCAAGACCGGGATGAGGTCCCGGTTTCGTATGGACAGAACTCTGTGTAAATCGTTTTTTCTGCTCATCGGTATTCTGGCTGGGCTGTACCCGTACGGTGTGAACGCTGCAGATATTGAGACAATTGCGTCCAACGGTTCGGAGTACCGCTTCAGATTCAATATCCCCAGTGACCCCTCTGATCTGTTTGAGGAAATCGGCCCCGACTCCAGTCGGCAACTCTACAGCGTAACTCTGATCGCCATTCCGCCCGGTGGCTCGGTTCAGTTGGTATCGGCTGAGCGACACAAACCGACCTCGATAGCTTCGAGCAAGCTTGACCGTTCGGTCCACTCCGGAGAACCTCACCAGTTGGTTCGCATCATGCCCTCGTTTCGAGTCCGTGGTCGGCAACTGGCGGCGCTGCGTGTCTACCCGGTGTCCGGCAGTACTATTCATCGACAAGTGGAAGTGCAACTCCACTTTCATGGCGGAAGCGTGGGCGATTTACCGACATCCGCCGACCCGTCTTTCGATCGTATCTTTCAGGCTGTGGTCGCCAATTACGACCAAATGAGCCGATGGCCGACTGAGACGAAGCGGGCTCCGAGACAATTGGTGACAAGTTCTTTCGCCGATGTCTCCGAATGGTACTGCGTGACTGTCGACCAAAGCGGTCTTTACGAAGTCACCGGGGCGCAACTGCAGAATGCCGGAATGATACTCACCGACCTGGATTCGGACGACATACATTTGTTCAACGGTGGAGGCCGTCAGTTGGAAGTTCCTAATGACCGCCCCCGGCCGGATTTTCGTGAGGTGGCTATTATCGTCGAGGACGGCAACGATGGTGTTTTCGACCATGATGATCACCTTCTGTTCTATGGTGAGTCGGTCAATCGCTGGTGGTATGGCCCATTCGATTCCGTCGGGTATCACCACCACCACTACACCGAGTCGAATATCTACTGGTTGACCGTATCCGAATCGGTGGGCTCTCCCGGTCTGCGCATGACCGCCGTTGACGGCACGCCGGATGGAACCGAAGATACTGTCTTCACCTCTTTTCGTCGCCATGTTCATTCCGAACGCGACACTATCTTTAGTATTGATAACAGCGGCCATCTCCGGGATTTCTACCGCTGGTTCTGGACCGACGATCTGAGCCCTTCATTCTATATCGCCGCGACAAACGTGGTAGCAGGACCTACGGCCGAGGTACGAGTGGTAGCCAAACTACCCTTTACGGGCGATTCATACACGCTGCAGGTCTCCAGCGAAATGGCAGCGAAACTATCATGCGACGACTCCAGTTGCACCTTCGCCGTCGCCTCACTGCGCGAGGGGCTCAACCAGTTCCGGCTGACATTCTCCACCTATGAGTCTCGTAGTCCCTTCCTTGATTACGTCAACGTCATGTATCAATGTGAACTGACTCCAGTGAGTGACCGACTGGAGTTCAACCTGGTCGCTTACGACGGTCCGGCGCGGATTGAACTGGTTGATGGTTTCTCGCAGGCGCCCATGATCCTGGATATCGGCGACCCGTTGCGACCACGGTTGACCGATGGTTATGTTTCACAGGGCGGTCTTATCTCCTTTGCGGCTGCCTTGACCCCGTCACACCCCAGCCATTTCTATGCAACGACAAGCGACCGCACCATGGCTCCGGCATCGATCAGCAGGACGATGACAACCGACCTGCGCACACCGGGGAATCAGACCGACTTGATAATCATTACAACCAATCAGTTCACCGACGCCATGCAGGAGTACATCGACTACCGTCAGGCGGAGGGTGTGTCTATTCGGATGGTTACGGTCGAAGATATTATCGAGAACTTCGCCTACGGTCTGTTCGACCCTGTGGCTATAAGGGACTATCTGAAATTCGCCTATGAGAACTACCCGGAGCCGGCGCCCTCAATGGTGCTCCTGGTTGGTGATGGGCATTATGATTTCCTGAACCACTTCGGAGATGATGCACCCAATTACGTACCGCCGTTCATACATCCGTACGACAATTCATTCGCATACAGCGACGACAACTACGTCTATTTCGGCGAGTATGGTGTTCTGGACGGCGACACCAGTTACAGCCCGGGTGCGGACCGCGGCGTGGACATGATCTCGGCTCGCTGGACAGTGCGTGACGTGGGCGAGATCCATACCATCATCGACAAAACGCAACGTTACGAATCACCGTCGAATTTCGGCCTCTGGCGAACTGAGATAGCGTTGGTGGCCGATGATGAGTTCGCCGGGAGGCGCACTTCTGAGTTGGTGCATACCGGGCAAACCGATACCCTGCAGATGTACCATCTGCCGCGATTGTATTCGCGTGATAAGATCTACGCAATCGAGCATCCTTTCGTGAATTCGCGCAAGCCCAGTGTCAACGACGCAATCGTGAATGCTTTCAACGCGGGACGCCTGGTGGTGAACTACGTCGGTCACGGCAACCCCGGTTTGTGGGCCCACGAGCGGATTTTTACGATCATCGACGACCTGCCAAGGTTGACCAACACCGACCGGCTCCCCCTGGTGTTGGCCGCGTCCTGCGCTATCGGCGCTTATGACGGCCCGGGAGGCAAGGCGATGGCTGAAGAGTTGATCACCAGCCCGGGCGGCGGGGCGATCGCCGTTGTTTCGGCCACCCGTTTGGTTTGGGCGACACCCAACAGACAGTTTAATCAGACGGTCTATGATGTCCTTTTCGACTCCGATAAGTTATCTATGTGTGAGACGATTTACACGGCCAAACTTCTGCACCAGCTTTGGGCGGGCGGGCCAAGCACATTAACCAACAACGACCGGGCTTTTATCTTCATCGGTGACCCTTTAGTGAAGCTGGCGCGACCTCAATTGGGAATTCGTTATCTGACGGCGCCGGACAGTCTGGTGGCCTTGCGTGCGGCAAGAGTCAGTGGAGAGATTGTAGACGAATTCGGCAACACGCTGGCTGCCGATGGTTTCCTGACCATCAGAGTGTACGACTCCGACAAGCGGCGGAACTACAACTCGGCTGAACACGGTGGTACGGGGGGGACTATTGAGTACGCTGTCGACGGCGCCGGCATCTATCGCGGCACAGCCGGCATTGAGGCCGGCCGGTTCGACTTTGAGTTTATGCCGCCGCTGGATATCGGCTTTGGCGGCCGTAGCGCTCGGATCATGACTTACGCGACCTTCGACACGATCGATGCGGCCGGTATCGTTGATTCCATTTATGTCATCGACTCCATCGCCGATGTAACCGACAGTGTCGGACCATCGATTAGCTATCAGATCATGGGCCGCAGGGGGTTCGTTAGCGGTGATCCGATTCAATCGGACGATCACCTGGAGATAACGCTGAGCGACTCGTCCGGCATTAACCTGGCCGGCGGCCTCGGACACGGCGTAACCCTGGAGATCGACGGTCGCTCCGATAAGGTCGTTAACCTAACCAGCCGGTTCGAATATGACACCGACAATTATACGCGCGGCAGTGTCGGCTATGCCCTCGACAGCCTTACCGTCGGTCGCCATAACTTCAAAATCAAGGCGTGGGATAACGCCAACAACTCGGCCTCAACGGAGTTCGCCGCAGAGATCGTCGCTGCCGACGGGCCGGCTATAGTAGACCTTTTGAACTACCCGAATCCGATGCAAGACGCTACCCGGTTCTCGTTCTATGCGGCGCGCCAATTGGAAAGTTTTTCCCTTGAGATTTTTACACTTTCCGGTCGAAAGATTAAGAGTTATAGTCAAAACTCACTCTCCCCCGGATACCATGACGAGTTCATCTGGAGAGGAGAGGACTTCACCGGCGACCGCGTCGCCACCGGAGTCTATATTTACAAGGCGACGGCTCGATCTGTTGATGATCGTGAGCCAGTCGAGATGTTTGGAAAAGTAGTAGTAGTCAATTGATGAGGAGAAGGAAATGAAGCGATACCCGATATTTTTCCTGCTGGCCGTGGTGATGGTTTCACTGGCGCCGGCAGGGGATGCCTGGGCGGATATATCAAACGCCGCCGTGCTTTATCTCAGAATCGCGCCGGGTGCGCGCGCCGCGGCCATGGGCGAAGCGTATGTGGCCATTACCGATGACGCCACCGCCACCCACTGGAATCCCGCCGGGTTGGGCGCATACCCCCTGGCTGATTCGTGGATAGAGGCGCGTATTCCGGAACGCTTCCGACCGTTGAAGGCGATAGCGACGCTTAAGCAGAGTGGCGGCGGTGACTACACCGCGTATGAGATCTGGGCCCTGACCCCGGCCGGGTTGGTTCGCTTTGATAACAAGGATTGGTTTGTCCATGAGCAGTTCAGCACCAAGACGGATCAAACAGTCGAGAAAATCCTGGCATCCTACTTCAACGTGACCGACGAAGAGCGCTTGCAAGGCATGGTCGAGCGAGTGGCTACCGTCAATAACAATAGGGAATACGCCTACCTGGAGGATCTCACATCCAGGGTTATGGCAGCCGTGGAAGCAGATTACTCCGGGTCGGAATCTCTTCAGTCATTATTGGATACTTTGCGGGCCGGTTACAATAAGTGCCGCATCAATTGGGATCGGGTAAACGACATTGAGCGTTATCTCAAGGACGGTCTGAGAGACAGCAGTCTGGCTGAGGTGGAGGCCGACCGAATCGCCGTGGCCGTCGAAAAGTCGCGTTCGAGGTTCATCAAGGAAGAACTGACTGTTCCCTACGGCATCAATTACGCCGGTGAGCCGTCGGCCATAGCGGCGGTTGACAAGAATCTGCTGGTGGGAACCAATGACGGTCTTGTAGTCTACAACGGTCATAATTGGCAGACACTGTCGATCGAGGATGGACTCCCCTCCGACACCATTCTATCCATCCATACCGTCCAGAACATGGCTATCATCGGCACCAGCAACGGTCCGGTTCGGTTCTTCGGCCGGCGGCTGGCGCCGGTTGAAGGTGTCGACCAATTGCCCGGCGGGCCGGTACAAGCGATCGGTGGTCATTCACAGAACGATCTCTGGATTGTTGTTGGCGACGACCTTTACCATTTCGACGGACGGCGATGGTCCAACAGTATGAGCTATAAGGTCGTCCTCGACGACACCCCGGAATCGATTGCCGAGCGCTTTGCTGTCTACGGCTCTCCCACCGAGCGAAAGATCTATCTCGAGAAGTTTATACAGGCCAACGAGGCTACGGGCGGTGTGGGCATGGTGGACCCAGCCGGCTCTGATGACGGCACCAGAAATATAATGTCGATGGTAGCCGAGGGTCTAAGCGACACCGATTCCGCCTCTGATTCCAGCGCGATACCTGACACCACCGGTACGCCGTCAGTAAGCGACAACCCAGGCGCTCCCGACACTGCTTCCGCCGACGGTCTTCAGCCCGGCAACATCGTGCGGGCGCCATACCTGGCCTCAATCAAGGGTAAGGTCAATGCCATCTACGGCGGACCCGACAATCGTGTCTGGATAGGCACCGACTATGGTCTGCTGTATTTCGACGGATCGACCTGGACGATGCCGGGATACCGAGACTATCGCATGAAAGAGGGCGAGACCTTTGACCAACTGGTCGATGTCAAGAAGCACGAAGATAGCTCAGACCGCCAGGCCTACGTTGAGTTGTTGAAAGATATCAACGGTCTCGATGACGACCCTCTTGTTGCGGGACGCCGGGTGAAGATGTATCGCAACCCGGCAGCGGCGCGTATTCATGATATCGCCCGTAGTGGTGAACAGCTCTTCTTTGCGACCGACGTCGGTCTGTTGGCTTATGACGGCTATTACTGGGAACGGGCCAATATCAGAGGCCTCGATCGCCGACCGACCGCCGACGTGTACGCAGTGGAAGATGAACTGTGGCTGGTCGGTGATGACAAAATCGTCACCAAGGCCAACGCCCTGTCACAGATTACACTGATGCATGTAAAGTGGCTGCCGGAACTCACCGACGACGTATACTACGAATTCGTGTCGTTCGTAACTTCGAGCGAGGAATGGGGTACCTTCGGCGGTAACATCACTTTCATCTCCTACGGGGAATTCCTGCGAACCAACGAGGCGGCCGACACACTCGGTTCGTTCGATAGTTTTGATATTTCCTTTACCGGTTCCTATGGTACGGCTCTGACTTCGCGTCTCAAGGTCGGTTTGTCGGCCAAGGTGCTTTATTCCAAACTGTCTGATCTTGGAGCCGGTCTGGAAAAGGGCAAGGGAACATCGGCCGGCTTTGCCGTGGATTTCGGGTTGATGTATATGCTGTCGCATCGTCTGACCCTGGGGATGGCTCTCACCAACCTCGGTCCCAAGATGGCTTATATTGACGCCGCCCAGGCTGACCACCTGCCGCGCAACCTGGCTGTTGGTTTCGCCTACAAGTTGCTTCAGTCCGAGTACTACCAACTGCTGGTGACCTCGGAGGTGAACAAAATCCTGGTCGGCGTGGATGATGGCCTGAGCGAGGAGTTGAAACAACTGATTCTCAACTCCGGAGCGGAGTTCCTGTATGCCAATATCTTTGCGCTGCGAGCCGGGTATATTCATGACGAAGAGGGTACCGTCAAGACCATGACACTGGGGGTGGGTTTGTCGCTTTTCGACAAGTTCAAGTTCGACTTCTCTTACATCCCCAGCGGATCGACGGAGTCACTGCGAAACACGTTGCGTGTCTCGGTATCGGTGTTACTGTAGTTTAGGAGATCGTTCGTTTGCAATCAACAATCGACATAATCCGAACACTCTTCGCTGTCACACTGGTAGCCGCACTGGCGCTGCCGGCTCAAGCGGGCGATCGTTTGCTTTACGGAACGCGCCAGCGGGATGAGAACAGCGTGACCGATAACAAGGTGCAGCATCACTCGCTGGCGCAACGACGCGCTCGCTCGATTGAACTGCCTCTGGATCGCAAGTCGCCATGGTCGCTGCCGACTAAGGCGCTGGATGAACCGCTGGACACGATTGAAATACTGGTGATGAGGTTCAACTTCCAGGCCGAAGAGACGGACGACCCCAACACCACCGGTAACGGTGAAATCGACCTTTCCCGGCCGCTGGCCAACCCGGCTGACTCTGCCGCCTACTACGACCGTATCAAACACTGGATCGATCCGCCACCGCACGACTCGCTCTACTTCGATGCCCACCTGGAGGCGCTCAAGATCTATTGGGAAACAGTCAGCGAAGGGAAAATCACACTCGACTGGGATATCTGGCCGCCCAGCCGCGACTCTGCTTATCGGCTGCCGGAAAGAATGAGCGAGTATGGCATCTGCGGCACCAGCCTGCCGGCCGAGGAACAATTCGACACCGTCATATTCGGTTTGGTGCACTATTTCGTCGATTGTTTCGAAGTGGCTGATTCGGTATCGCCGGAGATCAAGTTCTATGAGTACGATTCGTATTTCCTTTTCCATGCGGGCAGTGACCGTCAGACCGATATCGGGTTCCCGCCGACCTGTTCCGATCTCTTTACCGGTTACGTAAACTTCGTACCGGACAGTGTGTTCTTTGATACCCTCCGCGTCGACAACGATTCGACCACCATTTGGGATGCGTTGATCCTGCCCGAGACGACCAATCAAGATAACCGCGCCACCGCTATGAATGCCGTGCTGGCGCATGAGTTTGGCCACCAACTGGGGTTGCTCGATCTGTACCGAACCGATTACTTCATCACTAACCTCGGCGACTTCGCTCTTATGGATCACAACGGCTTCCACACCAGCGTCGACTTCGGTTTCGACGCCGGCGGTGTTTTCGGGACCATTCCGGTCTATCCGTGCGCCTGGTCGCGCGCTTATCTGGGACTGGTAGAGGTAGTGGATTTCCGTGCCGGAACCGATATCTACATTGCGGCGGCGGAAATCGCCACTGATGCCACCAAGATCGCCCGTGTCCCTATCTCCGAAAATGAGTATTATCTAATCGAGAACCGAGTCGACGACCTCTTCCCCGACATCGTCACCGGACTGCTGGCCGATAGCGCCACCGGCGTGATCCAGTATCCTGTGGATACGGTCACCCGGGAGTTCACCGGGGAGTACGACTTTCTCCTGCCGGGAAGCGGACTGTTGATCTACCATGTTGACGAAGGTGTGGCGGGCTTGAACTACGACTGGTTCACCGGTGATACCGTCATCAATTTCGAGGATAACCGGTTACAGTTGGTGCCCTCCCGGCGTTTCATCCGGCTAATGGAGGCCGACGGTGTGGTGGACATGAGTGGTTACTATGAAACCGGTCAGCGGCGCTATGGATCGGCCGAAGATATGTTTCGCGACGACCGCAAGCGTTCCTTCACACCCAATACCAACCCACCGGCGATAGATAACTCCGGAAACGACACCCATGTCAGAATCGAACATATCGGTCGGCTGAGACCGCCCGGTCCGAGCCGAAGGATCGACACCGTGATTACGTTTGACCTTCAGACCGATGGGCTGGTCGACGGTTTTCCGGTGCGCGCCGGTTCACCCGTCCTTGGCCTCTCGCCGATAGTGGATGATCTGAACCTCGATGGGACCAACGAGATCATCTTCGCCTCGGGACGAAACCTCCTGGCCGTCACGCTTGACGGCGAGAACTTCATTCATCAGGTTTCTCAGTGTGACCCTTGCAGCACATATTACGACACGGCCCTGGCCTCTGTTCACACCGGTCGTCTGCATCCCTTGCCGTTGTTCGCAGAAACACCGGAGGAAATCTCAGCCGGCCCGGTGACCGGCGATTTCGGACTGGGTCTCACGGAGAAGTTTGTCGCGGTCGGTTATCCCAGTGGCGGTGCTGGATGGGTGGCATTGTATCGTCCGGCGGATGCCAACAACGACGGACTGGCCGATGGGCCTATCCCCCCGGCCCAACCTGATTTCCAAACTTTGGGTGTACCCATCGCTATGTCCTTTGGTGACCGCTTGTGGGTTCTGACCAACACAGGCCACGTGTATCTGAAAGAAGATCTTAGCCCGGTTGTTCAGGACTTGTATGATTTCGACGAAGAGACCTACCACGGCATCTGTCGCTACGGTTCCAGTCTTATACTCCTGGCGGGCGATTCGCTGATCGCAGGACAGACGCGAGTGTATTTTCTTGTGAACGGCCTATTCGGTTGTTGGCAGGTCGAGGGTTACTACAGTCTGGGTCCGATTCTGGTCGATGTCGACCGCGACGGCGATCTCGAGTTAGTGGTGTGCTCGCCCGACGGCGGGATAGTAGTGTTATGTCCGGAAGGATTGTCACCGATTCAACCGGATGTTGAGGAGATTCCGTGCGTTGTCCACGCCTCGAAAGAGACCGGCTACACCTTCACCACCAACCCCGTGGCCGGGGATATAGACCTTGATGGCTATCCTGACCTGGTTATCGGCGGCGCCAACGCCGTGTACGCATTTAACCGCGAGTTGACTTTGCTGACCGGTTATCCTGTCGAGATCGATGACCGTTTGCAGTACGATGACATC